>NZ_VWWH01000028.1:0-73662 GCF_011753045.1 Burkholderia sp. Ap-955 | reverse complement strand
GCCGGCGGCGATGCGGGCTGCCGCGCCGGTGGCGGCGTCGGGTGCGACGCCTGCATCGGCGTCCGCGCCGGTTTCGGGTCCCGTGCCTGCCTCGGCTCCCGCGTCCGGCCCGGCATCGTCACCTGCCGCAGCAGCATCGACGCCTGCCGTTTCGGCACCGGCCGTTGCAACACCGGCACCGGTCGCGCCTGCGCCTGCATCCACCGCCTCGGCCCCCGTATCGGCATCGGCGCCCTCGAGCCCATCGCCCGCGCCTGCCGCCGCCAACCCCGTCGCCTCGTCCGCACCGTCCGGCGCGAGCGCACCGGCCGCACACTGACCGGCCATCCGTATCGTCGCGCCCGACCACATCCGGCAACGCGCGACGATACGCCCCCTCATTCGTCACAGGAATTTCTGCGCCGCCGGCGGCCTGCTCGTCGTGTCGCTGACGTAGCTTCGATGCTTCGCGACGGACACACGCAGCCGATGCCGACGTTCGCCGGGATCGACTGCCGTCCGGCCGTCATCCGACAGGCCAGCTAGTGCCGGCCGCCGCCCCGCCTTCTGCAACGTCGCGCGCAGCGTCTGCATCTGCTCGACGGTCGCCGTCACGCCGCCGCAGACGATCGCAGAGATATCCGTCGTCGACCACCATCCAGCCGTCCCACGACAAACCGGCTAGTGCCGGCCGCCCCACCTACCGCAACGTCGCGCGCAGCGTCTGCATCTGCTCGACGGTCGCCGTCACGCCGCCGCAGACGATCACGGCGATATCCTTCGCCGACGCGAGCACGGGCACCGGCCGCTCGAGCGCGGCCAGCGCGGCACCGCACGCGGGCTCGACGACGATCCGGTGCGCGTCGAGGAATCGCAGTGACGCGCCCACCGCCTCGGCATCGGACACGACGACCGGGTGAATCTCGTGTCGCGCGGCCCATTCGACCGCCGCCTCGCACGGCCGCTTCGCCCCGAGCGACGTCGCGATGCTCGTGATCGCCGGCAATTCGACCACATGCCCCTGCGCGAGCGAGCGCGCATAGCAGTCGGCGCCTTCCGTTTCGACCGCGACCACCGGCACGTCGTGCCAGCCGTTGCGCGCCAGCCCTTCGAGCACGCCGCACAGCAGCCCGCCGCCGCCAACCGCGAGCACGACCGCGTCGGGCTTCGGGCCGGCCGCCGCCATCTCGTCGATCATCGTCGCGTGGCCCTGCCACAGCACGCGATCGTCGAACGGATGGATGAACGCATCATGCTCGCCGAGCACCGACTGCGCGAACGCATTCGCCTCGGCCCAGCTCGCACCGTGCACGACGAGCTCTGCGCCCTCGACACGGATCAGCTCGCGTGCGCGGGCCGACGCGCTCTCCGGTACGACGACGAGCACCGGCACGCCGAGTTCGCGGCCGCAGTACGCGACCGCGATGCCCGCGTTGCCGCCCGACGACGACACGAACCGCCGCGCGCCGGCCGCATGCCGCGCTTCGCAGACGGCGCCGATACCACGCAGCTTGAACGAGCCCGACGGCTGCAGCGCGTCGAGCTTCAGCCGGATGGTCCTGCCGAGCCGGCGGGATGCGATTGGCGAGCGGATATAAGGGGTCGGGATATGAAGCGGCATGGGGCGGGACCAATGAGAACGGAGAGAACGCACGCGACGTGAAACGATGAGCGGCAATGACGGTGATCGTACGGCACGCGTCTCATGCCTTCCAATACCATCGAATGCCGTTTGCTATGCTCCACAGGTATATCAATGAACCTGAATGGATGCCGCATGCGCCAGATCGAATTGCGTCACCTGCGCTACTTCGTGGCCGTCGCGCAAGCCGGCAGTGTGATGGCCGGCGCCCGCGCGGCCGGTATCGTCCAGCCCGCGCTGTCGCGACAGATCCGCGAGCTCGAGGACGCGATCGGCACGCCGCTGCTGGTGCGCCGCGCAACGGGCGTCACGCTCACAGCGGCCGGCGCCAGCTTCCTGCAGGACGCGACCGGCCTGCTCGCGACACTGCAGGACAGCCGCGAGCGCGCCCTGCGCAGCGCGGCCGGCCAGCTGGGCGAGCTGCGCCTCGGAGCGTTGCCGAACTGCCTGCCGCTGCCCGTCGTCGGCACCGTCCTCAAGGCGTTTCGCGACGCGTGCCCGGACGTGAAGCTGTCGATCGCGCCGATGCTGTCGGCCGAACAGGCGAACGCGCTAATGCGCGGCCAGCTCGACGGCGGGATCATGGCGTGGCGTCAGGACGAGGCGCCGCACCTGTCGGGCGTGCGGCTGCTGAGCGACCGCTTCGTGCTCGCGATGCCCGCGCCGCCGGGCGGACGCTTCACCGCGCCGCGCACGCTGGCCGACATCGCGAACGAGCCGTTCGTCTGGTTCGATGCGCAGCGCTCCGCCGCGCACCACCGGTTCCTGATGGCGCAGTGCCAGCAGGCCGGCTTCATGCCGCGCATCGCGCAGGTCGGCAGCGACATTCCGACCTTGATCGGCCTTGTCGCGGCCGGGATGGGCTGTGCATTCGTGCCGGAAAGCGCGTCGCCGACCTGCCCGCACACGGTCCGGCTCGTCGCGCTCGACGAACTCGCGAGCCGCTTCGATATCGAGTTCGTGTTCGACGGTGCGGCCGTGCCACCGTCGCCCGTCGTCGCGCGGTTTCTCGAGGCCGTGCGCGATGCGACCGGTGAAGCCCGCCAAGCGGGCTGAGTGGGCAGCAGATTCGGCAACCGTGCCGGGCACTTGAGCGACATGACTTGCGATGCCGAATGACGGGCGGAATCCCCTTCCGCCCAATCGTCGCTTCGGCTGCCGAAACACGCTAAACCGCCGCATTTTTTTGCGAAATGCTTTCAAAACGACGACGCCGGACGCGGTAGCGCCGGTGTTTTTAAATTGACACCAAAAACGGCCGTTTAACGCCGCTTCGAATTGTCATGATCCGAAATATACTGCGCGCGCATCCAACCCTCGTGCCAAAGAGAGGATGCCTTTCCGCCCCGGTCACGGTCCCCCTGTGATCGGGGCTTTTTTTGGCCGCGGGCCTTTTCTGCAAAGGGTTTCAGCGATGATGCGAGATTCGCCCGGCGTGGCGCCAGCCGCCTGACCGGCCCGTCCGATCCGCACGGCCACCCATCGCCGGACAGTCGGTGGACGGCTTCCGGCTCATCTGGCGGGAGCGACCGTCAGTCCGCGTCGAAGCGCCGATGGATCGCAATCTCCCGGCCTGAAGCCGCATTCCGAGCTTTACAAAAATCTTTCACAAGAAGCATCTCTTTCACCCGCTCCACCACCGGGCCTCAGGCGCTCGCTGCATTGTTGACATGAAATCAAGATAATTTCGTTCGGACACGGCTTTTTCCGCAAAAGTCATGCAGGCACACTTCGTCCTGTCCTCAACGGCCCGTGCCGTTCGTTGTTTCTCGACTACAGGAGCCCATCGCGTGAATACCACGACTTCCCCTCCTTCCCGCCCGGGTGGCAGCGCCGCGCTGCCGCTGCTGGCACTCGCCGCCGGCGCGTTCGGCATCGGCACGACCGAGTTCTCGCCGATGGGCCTGCTGCCCGTGATCGCCGACGGCGTGCATGTGTCGATTCCGCAAGCCGGCATGCTGATCAGCGCGTATGCGATCGGCGTGATGGTCGGCGCGCCGCTGATGACGCTACTGCTCGCGCGCTGGTCGCGCCGCTCGGCGCTGATCGCGCTGATGTCGATCTTCACGATCGGCAACCTGCTGTCGGCGTTCGCGCCGGACTACACGACGCTGCTGCTCGCCCGCCTCGTGACGAGCCTCAACCACGGCGCCTTCTTCGGGCTCGGCTCAGTGGTCGCGGCCAGCCTGGTGCCGCGCGAAAAGCAGGCCAGCGCGGTCGCGACGATGTTCATGGGCCTCACGATCGCGAACGTCGGCGGCGTGCCGGCCGCGACCTGGCTCGGCCAGATCATCGGCTGGCGCATGTCGTTCGCGGCGACCGCGGGCCTCGGCCTGGTTGCGATCGCCGGGCTGTTCGCCGCGCTGCCGAAGGGCGAAGCCGGCAAGATGCCCGACCTGCGCGCCGAACTCTCGGTGCTGACGCGCCCCGTCGTGCTCGGCGCGCTCGGGACGACCGTGCTCGGCGCCGGCGCGATGTTCACGCTCTACACGTATGTCGCGCCGACGCTGGAACACCTGACCGGCGCGACGCCCGGCTTCGTGACCGCGATGCTGGTGCTGATCGGCGTCGGCTTCTCGATCGGCAACATCGCGGGCGGGCGCCTCGCCGACCGCTCGCTCGACGGCACGCTGATCGGTTTCCTGCTGTTGCTGATCGCGACGATGGCCGCGTTCCCGGTGCTCGCCGGCACGCATGCCGGCGCCGCCGTCACGCTGCTCGTATGGGGTGTCGCGACGTTCGCGGTCGTGCCGCCGCTGCAGATGCGCGTGATGCGGGCGGCCCACGAAGCGCCGGGCCTCGCGTCGGCCGTCAACATCGGCGCGTTCAACCTCGGCAACGCGCTCGGCGCGGCGGCCGGCGGCGCAGCGCTCTCGGCGGGCTTCGGTTATGCGGCCGTGCCGCTCGTCGGCGGGCTGATCGCCGCGGCCGGACTCGCACTGGTCTTCCTGCAGATCGCGCAGCAGCGCCGCGCACCGGCCGCCGCGAATTCGTAATCGCGACACGTCGCGCGCCGGCGATGCATGCCGGACCGCCGATCCGTACCGACACACGCTCACGGCCGCGCAATGCGGCCGTTTTCGTTTTCAACGATCAATTCGAATTCGACAATCCCTCGATGCAAAAATCCGGAATATCGAGCAATTTCACAGCGAGCCGGATTCCATTCATTTTAAAAATACTGAAATAGACTCAATCCATTCGAATGATTCATTCCCCGCCCCTTCCATTTCATCCAACGCATTAATTACCCATTTCCCACGGGCCGGCTCAACTCGCCAAGTCAGCTGAAAATCGTATCGAACCCCGCGTGAATTACTCATCATTGCCGCACCGCGGGATAATTTTTCGCTCGAATCGCCCGGAATAAATCGAAAAATTCAACTCTCCCCGGTTTTATTCAATCAATACCCGGATCAAATGTAACAAAATGAAACAGCATTAATTTAAAGATTGAAAGACTTGCCGATTCGTATCAGCATCTGCGATACCGTGGCATGCGAAGCGCGGCATAAATTCAATGAAAAAACAATCGATGAGGGGTCAGTGTGAAAGTCGCCATTGCTTCCATGACATTGTCGCTCGCGCTGTCAATCGGCCTTTCGATTCCCGCCGCCGACGCTGCCACCTATTCGAACGGCACCGCGACCGCCACCTTCAACGTCACGCTGACGCTGCAGCCGAACTGCACGATCGCCGCGAACCCGCTCGCCTTCGGCACCAGCGGGGTGCTGGCCACCGCGATCAACCAGCAGACGACCGTGAGCGTCACCTGCACCGACACGACACCGTACAACGTCGGTCTCGACGCGGGCACGGTCACGGGGTCGAGCGTCGCGAGCCGGCTGATGGCCGGCACGGCGACCGGCAACACGTCGACGACCGTCGGCTTCCAGCTCTACCAGGATGCCGGTCGCACGACGATCTGGGGCAACACGCAAGGCACGGACACCGTGGCCGGCACCGGCACGGGCGCAGCACAGACAATTACCGTCTACGGCCAGGTGCCCGCGCAGGCGACACCGAAGCCGGACACCTATCAGACGACCGTCACCGCAACCGTCTACTTCTGACCGGCGCTGCTCCCTATGTCCGCACTACGTCGAACGCTCGCCGCGCTGCTGTGTGCGGGCGGCGCCGCGCACGCCGCGTCGCTGCAGATCTCCCCGGTCACGATCGAATTCGGCACCGACGACACGGCCACCGGCATCACGCTGCGCAATCCGGGCGGGCGCCCCGTGTACGGGCAGGTGCGCGTGTTCCGCTGGGACCAGGCCGACGGCCAGGACACACTGACGCCCACCCAGGATCTGCTGGCCAGCCCGCCGCTCATCGAAGTCGGCACGCAGTCCGAACAACTGATCCGCGTCGTGCGCGCATCGCGCACGCCCGCCGGCGCCGAGCAGACCTACCGGCTGCTGATCGACGAGCTGCCGCAGCCCGGCGAAGCGCCGGCCAACGGCGTGTCGATCCGGCTGCGCTATTCGATTCCGGTGTTCGTCGAGCCGGCAACCAACGGCGCGCCGCAGCTCGACTGGACGCTGCTGCGCGGCAACGGCGGCTGGGTGCTGCGGGTGCGCAACGGCGGCACGCGGCGCGCGCAATTGGCATCGGTCGAACTCGTGACCGGCGACGGCCACACGTATCCGCTCACGCACGGCCTGCTCGGCTATGCGCTCGCGGGGCGCACGGGCCAGTGGAGCGTGCCGCTGCCGGCGGGCGTCGCGCTCGGCGGTACGGTCACGGTGCGCGCGGCCGTCAATTCGCAGCCGGCCAGTGCGGTCGTCAAGGTGGAGCCGCCGGGCTAGACCGCCGGTGCGCCGCCCGGCCTCTCCCCCTTCGCCACGCGCCGGCACGCGTCCAGCCAACGGACGCAGGACGCCGCACCGTTCGCCGCGCGCCGCGCTCGCGGCCGTCGTCGCCGGCGGCCTGCTCGCGCTCGGCTGCGCACGCGCGGATGAACCGGCGGCACTCGTGATGACCGACAGCACGCACGACGTGATCCTCGAAGTCAGCGTCAACGGTGAAAACACGACGCTGCTCACGCACTTCCGCGAACGCGACGGCCGCCTGTCGGCGAGCGGCGCAGACCTGCACACGATCGGCGTCGCGACCGACCGGCTCGGCATCGCCGACGCGACGACGGTCGACCTCGACACGATTCCCGGCCTGCGCTACCGCTACGACGCGGCGCACCAGAGCGTCGACCTGCAGATGCCCGACACGCTGCGCCGGCCGTACGCGGTCGACAGCCGCGCGTTGCGGCCGACGGAGGCGGCCAGCGCGTCGCGCGGCATCGCGATCAACTACGAGGCGTACGCGCAGACGCTCGGCGACCGGCAGTACTCGCTCTACACCGACGTGCGCTACTTCGATCCGGGCGGCGTGTTCGACACCACGGGCGTCGCGACCTTCTATGACGGCCGCCGGCGCTACACGCGCTTCGATACGTCATGGAGCCGCTCGGATCCGGCAAGGCCGAGCACGACACAGATCGGCGACACGATCTCGGGATCGCTCGCGTGGACGCGCTCGGTGCGCCTCGGCGGCTTCCAGTGGCGCAGCAACTTCGCGCTGCGGCCCGATCTCGTGACGTTCCCGATCCCGTCGCTCGCAGGCTCCGCGGCCGTGCCGTCGGCCGTCGACCTGTACATCAACAATGTGCGCCAGTACACCGGCAACGTGCCGAGCGGCCCGTTCATCATCCACGACGTGCCGGGCATCACGGGCGCCGGCCAGGCGACCGTCATCACGCGCGACGTGCTCGGGCGCACCGTCGCGACGTCCGTGCCGCTCTACGTCGATACGCGCATGCTGTCCGCCGGGCTGTCGAGCTATTCGTTCGAAGCCGGCTTCCTGCGCCGCAACTACGGGCTGCAGTCGTTCGACTACGACGCGCGGCCGGCCGTCAGCGGCTCGATGCGGCGCGGCATCACCGATGCGCTGACCGTCGAGGGGCACGCGGAAGCGACCGGCGGCGTGCTCAACACCGGCATCGGCGCGCTGCTGCGGCTCGGCAATGCGGGCGTCGTGAGCGGCGCGGTCGCAGGCAGCGCCGGCCGCTATCCGGGTACGCAGGTGAGCGTCGGCTACCAATTGATCGAACCACGCTTCTCGATCAACGCGCAGACGATCCGCGCGTTCGGCCGCTACGGCGACCTCGCCTCGCGCGACGGCGCGACGGTGCCCGCGGCGACCGACCAGGCGACGCTCGCGCTGCCGTTCATGCACCGCCAGACGCTGTCGCTCAGCTATATCGGCTTCCGGCTGCCGCAAGGCCCGAGCACGCGGATCGGCACGGTGTCGTACACGTTGAGCTTCGGCGATCTCGCGTCGCTGAGCGTGAGCGCGTACCGCGACTTCGCGCAGCAGGGTGCGAACGGCGCGTTCGTGTCGCTGAACATCGGGCTCGGGCGCAACACTTCGATCAACACGACCGTCGGGCGCCAGCGCGGCCAGTCGAACTACACCGTCGACGCGAGCCGTCCTCCCGACTACGGTGGCGGCTGGGGCTGGGGCGTGCAGACGGGCGGCACGGGCGCGGTGCCCTACCGGCAGGCACAAGTACGCTATCTCGGCCATGCAGGCGAAGTCATCGCGGCCGCGCAGAACATCGACCGCCAGACCGGCGCATCGCTCGACGTCAGCGGTGCGCTGGTGTTCATGGACAGCAGCCTGCAACTGTCGCGCCGCATCTACGACGGCTTCGCGCTGGTATCGACCGATGGCGTCGCGGGCATTCCGGTGCTGCACGAAAACCGCGTGATCGGCACGACCGATCGCACGGGGCACCTGCTCGTGCCCGACCTGAACGCGTACCAGAACAACCAGATCGCGATCGACTCGATGAAGCTGCCCGCCGATGCGCGGATCACCCGCACGTCGATGATGGTCGTGCCGCAGGCGCAATCGGGCGTCGTCGCGCAGTTCGGGGTGTCGCGCTATCGCGCGGCGTCGGTGATCCTGCGCGATACCGACGGCCGCCCGCTGCCGGCCGGTGCGCGCGTGCATCACGCCGAAAGCGGCGCGGATACGATCGTCGGCTACGACGGGCTCACGTTCATCGACGGACTGAAGGAGGACAACCACCTCGTGATCGACTACGGCACGCAACGCTGCGTCGCGGACTTCGCGTTCACCGCGCCCGGCAACGGCACACTGCCGACCATCGGGCCCCTCACCTGCCGGGCCGCACCATGAGGCTCGCGCTGCTGGTCCTCGTTGCCTTTGTCGCGTGGTTCGGCTCGCCCCGTCACGCACAGGCCGAAAGCTGCACGGCCACCGCATCGGACGTGAGCTTCGGCTCGGTCAGCCCGATCTCGAACGCGCCGGTCGCCGTAACCGGCACGGTCGGCATCACCTGCACGTGGTCGACCGTCTCGCTGACGCCGAACGTGGTCGTCTGCCTGAATCTCGGCGGCACGAGCCCGCGCAGCCTCGTCAACGGCAGCAACGCGATGCAGTACGACCTCTATCTCGACGGCGGGCATTCGGTCGCGTGGGGTTCCGTGTATTCCGGCACGACTCCGGCGTCCGTCACGCTCGTCAAACCCGCGGTCGGCACGAGCGCATCCGCGACGGTTACCGTATACGGACAGATCACCGGGAACCAGCCGACCGTGCCGACGACCGGCAACAGCACGACGACCTACTCGCAGGCGTTCGGCGGCAACACGACATCGTTCAACGCCGGGTTCTATCTGGTCGGTGCGCCGACCTGCGCGTCGCTGACGACATCGAACGGGACCTTCCCGTTCAGCGCGACCGCCAACGTCATCAACAATTGCAACATCAGCGCGACCAACGTCAGCTTCGGCACCGCGAGCCAGCTGTCGGGCACGCTCACGGCAACGGGTACGATCACCGCGCAGTGCACCAACGGCGACGCATGGAAAATCGCGCTGAGCGGCGGCAACAGCGGCAACGTGACGGCACGCCAGATGCAGCGCAGCAGCGCTGGCGGCACGATCGGCTACGGGCTTTACACGGACGCCGCACGCTCGATCGCGTGGGGCGACGGCACGGGCGGCAGTTCGACGGTCACGGGTGTCGGAACCGGCACGTCGCAGGTCGTGACCGTGTACGGTGCGGTGCCGGCGCAAACGACGCCCGCGCCCGGCAACTACAGCGACATGATCACTGCGACGATCAGTTTCTAGCGTTCAGTGGCATGAGCGGGCGCACGCGCCGTTCAGAACGTGACGGTCCATGCGGGCGATGCGCCCGCGCCGATGCTGCGCGGCGCCGATCGCACATCGGGCAGCGGCGCGTGACTGAGCACGAACGGCGTACCGTGCGCGCAACTGACGCGTGGCATGCCGGCATCGGCGGCGCCCTGCGGCTCGCCGGTGCCGATCGTGCAGGTTTCCGGAATGGTGAGACTGACGCGCAGCGGAATCGAAGGTTCCGTCGCGCTCGCGAGCGACCCGACGCCCGGCACGGCGAGCGCGATGGCGATCGCACCGCGTCTGATTTGGTCTGCTGTCATCGTGCGGCTCTCCTTCATGCATTCATTCAGCATAGGCGCGAATTATCGGCGTGCATGCGGAAAACCTGCAACCGCACGCACGCGATCGCGCCCCGCCGCGCCGGTCAGCGCGCGGCGGCGAACCCACCGAAAAACGCACGCGCATTCGCGTCGAGGCTGTCGAGGTGATAGCCGCCTTCCTGCACGATCACCGTCGGCAACCCGAGTGCGCCGATCGCTCCGCCGAGCCGCCCGAAGCCGTCGGTCGTGACAGCCACCTGCGATTGCGGATCGTCCTTGTAGATATCGAAGCCGAGCGCGAGCACGAGCGCATCGGGCTGGAACCGCGCGAGCGCGCGCAGCGCGTCGTCGAGCCGCTCGAAGAACGCCGACTCCGGCGCGCCGTGCGGCATCGGCAGGTTGAGGTTGAATCCGTCGCCGGCCCCCATGCCCGTCTCTTCCTCATAGCCCGCGACGACCGGGTAGAAGTTGGTCGGGTCGCCGTGGATCGACACGTACAGCACGTCGTCGCGGCCGTAGAAGATTTCCTGCACGCCCTGCCCGTGATGCATGTCGGTGTCGAGGATCGCGACCCGGCGATGGCGGCCGAGCAGCGACTGCGCGGCGATCGCCGCATTGTTCAGGTAGCAGAAGCCGCCGGCCGCGTCGCGGCGTGCGTGATGGCCGGGCGGCCGGCACAGTGCGTACGCCTCGCGCGCGCCGTCGTTGACGTCGGCCGCGGCCGCCAGCGCGCCCTGCGCGGACCAGTACGCGGCGCGCCACGTGTTCGCACCGACCGGGCAGCTGCCGTCGGCGAGGTAGCGCGCGGCTTTCGCAAGCACGCCGCGCAGCGGGTTCGGGTCGCGCACGAACACGTTCGACATCACTTCGTCGCCCCAGTCGTCGGGCATCTGCTTCCAGTCGCGATGCGCTTCCTCCAGGAAGCGCAGGTAGTTCATGTCGTGCACGGCCGCGATCGGCGCGGTGCCGCGGTCGGCCGGCTCGCGCACGTCGAAGTCGAGCGACCGGACGGCCGCCACGAGCCGCGCCGCGCGCTCGGGCACCTCCTGCGGTTCTCGCATCTGGCCGCGCGACAGATAGCTGCGCGGATGGTGCAGCAACTGCTCGGGATGGAAATAGGTTTTCATCGTTCGCCCTCGTCGGTTTTTCGATTTGTCGGCTTACCGGTTCGCCGCGTCATGCGTCCTGCGCGGTGGCAGCCACGGTAGCGCCTGCCGCAACGCCGGCGCGCGCGAGCACCGCATGCAGCAGCACGTTCGTGCCGCGCGTCACGTCATCCGGCAGCGCATCCTCGGCTTCGTTGTGCGACAGGCCGTCGACACACGGGATGAACACCATCGCGGTCGGGACTCGGCGCGCGAGCAGGATCGCGTCGTGGCCCGCGCCGCTGACGATCCGCTCGTTCGTGTAGCCGAACTTCGCTGCCGCCTGCGTGACCTGTTCGACGCAGTCGCGATCGAACGGCGTCGCCGGGCTGCGCCAGCACGTTTCAATCGCGACCTGCACGCCGCGCGCGGCGGCGACACGCGTGCACGCATCGCGCAAGTCACGCTCCATCGCATCGACTTGCGCATCGTCGTGGTGGCGAAGGTCGACCGTGAACGTCACGTCCCCCGCAATGGTGTTGCGCGATGCATTGCGGATGCCGACCTGACCGATCGTCGCGAGCCCACGCGGCGCATAACCGGCGACGATCCGTTCGAGTTCGAGCGCCATCTGCGCGCTCGCGAAAGTCGCGTCCTTGCGATACGGCATCGGCGTCGTGCCCGCATGCGCGGCCACGCCCGTCACCGTCACGTCGAGCCAGCGGATCGCCTGCCCGCCCGTGACGATGCCGATCGTCGTGCCGTTCGCCTCGAGCACCGGGCCCTGTTCGATATGGGCTTCGAAGTATGCATCGACCGCGCCGCCCACCGCACGCGTGCCGCGATAGCCGCATGTGTCGAGCGCCGCGCCGAGCGTGACGCCGTCGGCGTCCTGCTTCGCGAGCGCTTCGTCGAGTGGCAATGCCCCCGTGAACACGGCCGAGCCGAGCATTGCCGGCGCGAAGCGCGCGCCCTCCTCGTTGGTCCAGGACACGATTTCCAGCGGCTTGTCGGTCGCGATGCCGGCGTCGTTCAGCGTGCGCACGAGTTCGAGCGCGGCGAGCACGCCATAGACGCCATCGAAGCGGCCGCCTTCGGGCTGCGTATCGAGATGGCTGCCGATCAGCACCGGCGCGGCCTGCGCATCGGTGCCGTCGCGCCGCGCGAACAGGTTGCCGACTGCGTCGACGCTCACCGTCATCCCCGCGTCGCGACACCACTGCGCGAACAGGTCGCGCCCGCGACGGTCGTCGTCGGTGAGCGCGAGGCGCCGCACGCCGCCGCGCGGCGTCGCGCCGACACGCGCCATCTCCGCCAGGCTCTGCCACAAACGGGCGCCGTCGATTTCCAGCAGGTCTTTCATGTGCACTCCGGATGAATTCGTTCGTTGAGGGTCACTGCGAGCCGAGCGCTTCGGCGGCGGCCGGCCGTGCCGCGCGGCGTGCGTCGAGCGCGACGATGCACAGCAGCGAGATGCCGGCGAGACACGTGTAGAACACCGCGAGCGGCCACCACTGGCCCGCGAAACGATGCGCGAGCCACGTGCCGACGAGCGGCGTCAGCCCGCCCGCAAGCGCCCCGCAGATCTGGTAAGCGAGCGAGATCGCCGAATAGCGCACGTGCGCGGGGAACACGTCGCTCACGAAGCCCGCGATCACCGAATAGAAGCCGGCCATGCAGACCACCGCGAGCGCGATGCCCGCGATCAGCGACGCGGACGTGCCGCCCTGCACGAGCATGAACATCGGATACGGCGACAGCATCGCGAGCAGCGCCGCGAGTTTCAGGAAGCGCGCGCCGCCGATGCGCTCGGCGATCCACGCGGCGATCGGCTGCGCGACGAACTGGATGATCGCGACCGCGAACAGGCTGTCGAGGATCAGCGAGCGCGAGACGCCGACGTACTGCGTCGTGTATGCGATCATGAACGTGTTCGTGAAATAGACGCCCGCGATGCCGATCGTGTTCGCGCCGATGCAGAGCGCCACGAGCCCCGACGCGGAGCGGAACACTTCCGCGACCGGCAGCTTCACCGTGCGGTTGGTTTCCTTCACGCGCGCGAATTCCGGCGACTCGTTCACGCCGAGCCGGATCAGGATGCCGACCACGAGCAGCACCGAACTCGCGAGAAACGGCAGGCGCCAGCCCCAGGCGAGGAAGTCCGCCTTGTCCATCGACGTGACCGCGCGGAATGCGATCAGCGACAGGATCAGCCCGGCCGGGCTGCCGAGCTGCGCGAACGATGCGAAGAACGTGCGGCGCCCCTGCGGCGCATGCTCGCCCGCCATCAGCACCGCACCGCCCCATTCGCCGCCGACCGCGATCCCCTGCACCACGCGCAGCGCGACGAGCAGCACCGGCGCGAGCATGCCGACCTTCGAATAGTCGGGCAGCAGCCCGACGCAGACGGTCGCGACGCCCATCATCATCAGCGTCGTCATCAGCGCCTTCTTGCGGCCGATACGATCGCCGAGATGGCCGAAGATCACGCCGCCGAGCGGCCGCGCGAAGAAGCCGACCGCGAACGTCGCGAACGACGCCATCGTGCTGACAAAGCGGTCATGGGACGGAAAATAGAGCTCGCCGAATACGAGCGCGGCCGCGGTCGCGTAGATGTAGAAGTCGTACCACTCGATCATCGTGCCGATGAACGCGGCCGTCGCGGCGCGCCCCGGCTGGCGGGCGGAAGGAAGGGACTGGGTCATGCGGGCTCCTGACGCGCGCCGCTGCAGAGCGACGCGCAATATCGTGTGGGGGCCGTCTGTCGCGGCCTTGGGCCGCACGCTGCGGCACCCCTCCTTTATCGGCGACCGCAAATCATTAGTCAAATTTCAAGTTATTATTCGGCGTATAAATTCAGCTAATGTCTGCCATGACGCCTCGCCCGGAGACCCGATGCGCCCCGACCTCGCCCCGTTCCTGAACGACCGCCTCGACTGGAACCTGTTGCGCACCTACCTGGTGATCATCCAGGAGCGCAGCGTGAGCCGCGCGGCCGCGCGCCTGCACGTCACGCAGCCGGCCGTGAGCCAGGCCTTGCGGCGGCTCGAGGACACGCTCGAGCGCAAGCTGATCGAGCGGCGCGGCACGCACTTCGCGCCAACGCCTGCCGGCGAAGCCGTCTACCGGATCGCGAGCGACATCTACGGCGGCATCTCCCGCCTCGAAACCGAAATCGACGACAGCACCGCCGACCTGACCGGTTCGATCCGGCTGCTGACGGTGAGCCGCATCGAGTCGCCCGTCTACGACGAATTCCTCGCGGACTTCCATCGCGCGTACCCGCGCATCGACCTGCAGATCGAGGTGATGCGCTCGTCGGACATTCTGTCTTCGCTGCTGCAGAAAACGGCCACGGCCGGGCTCGGCCTGTGCCGCACGCCGCACGACAAGCTGGAGATGCGCTGCTTCCTGCGCCAGCGCTATGCGATCTACTGCGGCCGCCATCACCGGCTGTTCGGGCAGACGCAACTGCGGATGGACGATCTGCTCGCCGAGAATTTCGTGTCGTTCACGAGCGACCAGATCGGCGACAGCCTGTCGCCGCTCACGGTGTTTCGCGACCAGCGGGGCTTCACGGGGCGCATCGTCGCGTCGTCGCCGAGCCTCGAGGAAGTGCGGCGGCTGATCTTCGCCGGCTACGGGATCGGCTGCCTGCCCGAGCACATCGTGCGCGACGACATCGCACAGCAGCGGCTGTGGCGGCTACCGCCCGACGACGGGCTCGTCGATGTCGACGTGTTCCTGCTGTGGCATCGCGATCGCAAGATGAACGCGGCCGAGCACGCGTTTCTCGACGCGATGGAGCGCTGCATGCAGCGCTATTCGCTTGCCGAGCGGTTGGGGAAATAGCGGCGCGAACGCGCCCGCGAAATGCACCGGGCGCGCACGGCCGTGCGCGTCGGCCTCGTCAGAACCGATGCACGATACCCAGCTGCACACCCCGTGCATTCGCCCCCGGATACGCGAGCGGCAGGCCGGGGTTCGCCGCACCGGCGAGCGTGTAGCCGGCCTGGTTGCGGTTGCGCAGGTACGACAGCGCACCGTAGAAGCTCGTGCGCTTCGACAGGTCGTATTCGTACATCAGCCCGAGCTGGTCCGCATGGTTGCCCTGCGACGACCGGTCGTGCAGATACGCGTAGCCGAGCGCCACGTAGTTCGCCGGATTGAACTGGTATTTGACCGACAGCCCATACACGCGCGAATCGATGCCGAGATCGGCCCACTTCACCGCGGAGAAGCCGCCGTACACGGTGGCCTTGCCGATCGCGTACGACGCGCCGGCCATGATCGTGCGATCGGTGGTGGTCGCCGTCGCGTTCTTCAGCCACTGGCCCGCGACGAACGCGGCGAACGGCCCGTGTTCATAGGTCAGGTCGAACTGCTGGCTGGAACCTGCCGAGCGCACGCCGCCCGCATCGCCGAACCCGAAGTACAGCTCGCCCTGGAAGCCCGCGATCTCCGGGCTCTGGTACGACAGCGTATTGCTGGTGCGGAACGCGAACACGGTCAGGTTGTCCATGCCCGACGCCT
The DNA here is from genome assembly GCF_011753045.1 of Burkholderia sp. Ap-955. Lineage (NCBI taxonomy): Bacteria > Pseudomonadati > Pseudomonadota > Betaproteobacteria > Burkholderiales > Burkholderiaceae > Burkholderia > Burkholderia sp. Ap-955. Next base: position 57,935 of record NZ_VWWH01000028.1, on the reverse strand, counting down.
GCGTGACGCCGCCGAACGCATCCTGGCCGCCCTGGTCGTTGAACAGCGGCGAATTCTGGCGGCCCGCGCGCACCTTGCCCCACTGCCCCGTGATCCCGACCCACGCCTGCCGGTTGAACAGGCTGCCCGAACTCGCGAGCGAACCGTCGTTCGGGTTGAAGCCGTTCTCCAGCCCGAACTCGATCTTCTGACCGCCGCCGAGATCCTCGCCGCCCTTCAGCCCGAACCGGCTGCCCCACTGGCCGCCCGAATTGATCGCCGCCGTATAGCCGTTACCCGTATTCACGTACTGCGCGAACTCGTCGATCACGCCGTACAGCGTGACGCCGTCCTGCGCGAACGCGGCGCCCGGTCCGGCGACGCACGCCGCCGCGACCGTCATGCGAAGACCGGCGTGCATCATCCGTGCCCGGGAATCGCTTCCGCGAGCTGTCGCTTGTTTAGTCATACTATTCAATTGTCAGAGAATGAAACGACACCGTGCGCGGCAGTCGCCCCGCACCGGCATCGTGGGAAAGGAAACGTGGGGGAGAACCGGGCGCAGGTGGCACCCGGCTCGCGCGACAGTCAGGCCGGCAGCCTGCCGGCCCGATGCGCGTGACGTGTCGTCAGTGGTGAACTTCGCCGCGTTCGAGCGGCAGGATCAGGCGTTCGGGAATGCTGCGGCGCGACGCGCGCGCGCCGATGTAGTACAGCACGGCCGGCACGACCAGGCCGAGGATCCACGAGATGTCGGTGCCGCCGAGTGCGTCGACGAGTGGGCCCGTGTAGATGTGCGTCGACATGAACGGCAACTGCACGAGGATGCCGACCACGTAGATCGTGATCGCCATCACGTTCCAGCGGCCGTAGCGGCCGTCCGGATCGGACAGCGCCGGCACGTCGTAGCGCGAGCGCGTGAAGCAGTAGTAATCGACCAGGTTGATCGCGCTCCACGGCGTGAAGAACGCGAGCAGGAACAGGATGAACGCGGTGAATTCCTTCAGGAACGAATGGCGGCCCGCGAGCGCGATGAGCGTGGATACGCAGATCATCCCGAAGATGTAGACGAGGCGGCTCTTCGACGACACGGCGCCCTTGCCGCGGAAGCCGCTGACGATCGTCGCCATCGACATGAAGCTGCCGTATGCGTTGAGCGCCGTCACCGTCACCTTGCCGAATGCGATGCTGAAGTACAGCAGCGCAGCCACGGCGCCCGTCGAGCCGAGGCCGACGATATACGACACTTCATGGTGCGCGAACTGGCTGCCGGCCAGTGCCGCCGCGAACACGCCGAACACCATCGCCGCCTGCGCGCCGATCACCGAGCCGAGGCCGACTGCGACGAACGTCGCGACCGACGACGTCGAGCGCGGCAGGTAGCGCGAATAGTCGGCGACGTACGGGCCGAATGCGATCTGCCACGACGCGGACAGCGACATCGACAGCAGGAAGCTCGCGAGCGAGAAATGCTTGTTCGCGAGCAGCGCGCCGATGTCGTGGTTCGCGAACAGCTGCGTGAACATGTAGACGAACGCGGCGATGCCGACCACGCTCGCGATCCGGCCGACGGCGTGGATCGCGCGATAGCCGAACACGGTCAGCACGACGATCACGGCCGCGAACAGCAGGATGCCGGCCGCGTCGTCGACGTGCAGCAACTGCGCGACGGCCTGCCCGGCCAGCACCGAGCCGCTTGCGGAAAAGCCGATGTACATCAGGCACACGAGCACGATCGGGATCATCGCGCCATAGACGCCGAACTGCACGCGGCTCGAGATCATCTGCGGCAGCCCGAGCTGCGGCCCCTGCGCACCATGCAGCGCCATCACCGCGCCGCCGATGAACTGGCCGAGCAACAGCGCGACCAGCGACCAGAACACGTCGCCGCCGAGCACGACCGCGAGTGCGCCCGTGACGATGGCCGTGATCTGCATGTTCGCCGACAGCCACAGCGTGAACTGGCTCAGCAAGCCGCCGTGGCGCTCGGCGTCGGGAATGAAGTCGATCGAACGGACTTCGATCAGGCCGCCGGCTTTTCCACTGGGGTTCGTTGACACGGGGAAATCTCCAAAATACTCAGGATCACAAATGGTTTGAACGAGACGGGAAACTGCGAGCCGCCCTTTCGGCTCGGCGGGTGCGGGGCGCCGTGGATCGCCGGCATGCGCCACGCACGCACGGTCTGCGCACTGGCGCGCAAGCGGCACGACGTGTGCCGACATTGCCAGCGGATGATCTTGTATATACAACTTGTGAGGTATCGGGGATTACCCGGTATCGGCCGATGATCGAAGTTGTCCGAATAATGGGGAGACGTTCGACCCGCTCAAGCGAAAGCTGGATGTCGGAATAATGAAAGCTCAGGTGCGCGCGGGCGATGCCTGATCCGGCTCGGCCATCATGTCGGCGGCGGGAAGCAGGTTCAGCATGCGCCGGGCAGCCTCGATGTCGCGCACATGCAGCCATTCGTCGTAGTCGTCGCGGCGCAGCATCACGACGCCCCGCTTCTCTTCGCCGGGCCGATGCATCCGCGCGAACAGCGGGTGCGTATCCGCGTTGACCGTGAGCATCGCCATGCCCACACGTTCACGGCCGTCGTCACCTTCGTAGCGCCGCCAGATGCCGGCGACGCAGTACGGTTGCCAGCCGTCAACGCCGATCCGCTGCCACACGTTGCGACCGGTTTCGTAGCAGGGTTCGAAGATCCAGCGCACCGGAATCAGGCAGCGCTGGCCGTTGCGCCACGCGTTGCCGTAGAGCCGCGACGAGCCGACCGTTTCCGCCCGTGCGTTCATCGTGTCGAGCTTTTTCTTTTTACGGCCGTTCTCGTCGACTCGCTCCGGCTGCATGAATTTCGGCCAGAAGCCGAACACGGCCGCGACGACCTCGAGGCCGTCGCCGGCGGCGCGCGCGATCGGCGCCGCGTAGTCGGGATACACGTCGGGTGCCCACGGGTCGCGGCGATACAGATCGCCGATGCCGATCTTCAGTTCGCTGATGCCCGGATCTTCGTCGGGGGCGCGGTAGTGAGTGCACACGGCTCGGCGGACGATGGAAGCAATGTTTCCATCGTAGGTCAGCACGGGCGCCGTGGCCTCGCTATTGCTTTGTATAACGAAACAGTTTTACGAATCGATGATGCGCCGGACGTTGCCCGACGCGTGCCGTCACGCGTGCTGTTAAATCTGCAGCGTCAGGATTTCGTCGCCCGCTTCGTCGAGCGTCCCGGTCGGCGTCCAGCCCAGATGCCGGTAGAAGCCGTGCGAGCGCGATGCGGGATCGGTCGAGCAGCCGAGAAACAGCGACGTGAATCCACTCGCCGCGAACTCGTCGATCACCTGCCGCAGCAGCCGCTTGCCGATCCCCGCCCCCTCGTACTCGGGCAGGATCGCGAGCACGACGATCTCGCCCGAAGCGGTGTCGCCAAAGCAGTAGCCGACCATGCATCCGTTCGCCCAGCAGACATAGCCTGAGAACAGGCCGTCGCGGATTCCGTCGCCCCAGCTTTCGACGGTGATGCCGAGGTCGCGCAACTGCCCCTCGGTGAATGCGTTCTCGCGCGTCCTGCCGCGCAGTGCGATGCACGCGGCCGCATCGTCGGGAGCGGCCTTGCGCCAGGTGAGTTCAGTCATCGTTCGATTTTTCCATGGTTCGCCGCCGGCGCGATGCATACAGGCAGATCAGTCGACGCCGACGTGATCTTCATCCTGTCCGGCGCGCATGTCGGCTTCCTGCCCGACCACGTCGCGGCGCCGTGGGTTGCCGCAGGCAAGATGCGCCGGCTGCTCGCGAGCAAGCTGAGCCATACGGTCGAATTCCAGCTCGCGACACCGCGCAACTGCGACGGCAGCGAAGCGCTGGACGCGTTCACGGCGGCGCTCGCCGAAAAGTTCGGCGGGCTCGACGGCTTCGCCGGTCAGTGACCGGCGCCCACCGCCCGTTATGCGTCAGACGAGTTGGTCCGACGCGATGACCTGCACACCCGGCCGCGCGTCGATTGCCGCGTCGAGCATCGCGCGGGCGATCCGCGACGCGGGATTCACGCGCCACTTCGCCGGCAACACCGGTCCGGCCACGTTCAACGCGGACAGCAGCAACCGCTCGCCGAACCTGAATTCGTCGCGGCTGCCGCCGATCAGGCCGGGCCGCACGTAAGTGAGCGACACGAACCCGACGCCGGCGAGCGCCTGCTCGACCTCGCCCTTCACGCGGTTGTAGAAGATGCGCGACGCCGGATCCGCGCCGAGTGCGGAATTCAGCACGTAAGCCGGTGTGCCGCAGCGGTGCGCGAGCCGCGCGACCGCGAGCGGATAGTCGTGGTCGACACGCCGGAATGCCGCCTGGGAGCCCGCGGCCCGCATCGTGGTGCCGAGCGTGCAGATCACGGCGTCGGCGTGCCACCAGTCGGCCGTATCGGGCAGATGATCGAAATCGACCTCGAGCGCGCGCATCTTCGGGTGCGGCGACAACGGGCGGCGCGCGAGGACGATCACCTGATCGACCCGCGCATCGGCGAGCGCGACTTCGAGGACGTGACGTCCGACGAGTCCGGTCGCGCCGACGAGCAGCAATTTCATGTCCGGTTTTTCCATGTGGGGCCGGCGTCGGGGGCAAGGAACGGCCCGCTTTCCGGCTTCCTGCATGATCGCCGGCCGACTCGGCGATGACAACCTCCCAACATCTCGAAAAATTACAGGATATGCCTGCTTCGCCGGGGTGCGCGCTAGGAGCCGCCCCTGTCTCGACACGCTCGGCGCGACACCTGTCCAGCGCCTGTACGCCTGCGAGAACGACGACATACCGCTGAGTCCCCGGTTCTGCGCGATTTCCTTGATCGACAACCGCCCTTCCGCGATCGGCGCCTGCGCGCGGATCTTGCGCACCGCGCCCGACATGCCCCTGACGCATGCGCCGTCGTCCTGCAACCGGTCGAGCCGGCACTGCAAATGGAAAGCCGCCGATGCGTACGTTACGCATCGGCGGCTTCATGTCACGCGCGATACGCGTCACACATGCAACGCATGCCCGAGCGCACGCAGCGCGGCCTCCTGCAGCGCTTCGCCGAGCGTCGGGTGCGCATGGATCGTGCCACCGATGTCCTCCAGCCGCGCGCCCATCTCCAACGACTGCGAGAACGCGGCAGCCAGTTCCGACACACCGCGCCCGACCGCCTGCCAGCCGACGATCAGATGGTTGTCGCGACGCGCGACGACGCGCACGAAGCCGTCGGTCGCCTGCAGCGTCATCGCGCGCCCGTTCGCCGCGAACGGGAACGACGCACTCACGCAATCGACATCGGCCGCACGCGCATCGTCCGGCGACCAGCCGGCCGTGACGATCTCCGGATCGGTGAAGCACACGGCCGGGATCGACGCGGGCACGAACTTGCGGCGCTTGCCGGCGATCAGTTCGGCCACCATCTCGCCCTGCGCCATCGCACGATGCGCGAGCATCGGCTCGCCGGCGACGTCGCCGATCGCCCAGACGTTGCGCATCGACGTCCGGCATTCGTCGTCGATCCACAGCGCGCGGCCGTTGCGATCGAGCGGCAGCGACTCGAGCCCGAAGCCGTCGACGCGCGGCCGGCGGCCCACCGCCACCAGCACGCGGTCGGCCTGCAGCGTCTGCTCCGCGCCATCGGCGGCCTGCACGCGCACCGCGCCGTGTTCCGCGGGCCCGAGCACCTTGTGGCCAAGCAACAGCCGCACGCCCAGCCGCGCGAGCGAATCGGCAACCGGCCGCGCGAGTTCGGCATCGTAGGCGGGCAGCACGCGCTCCGCCGCTTCGACCACGCTGACGTCGACGCCGAGCTTGCGATAGACGATCCCGAGTTCGAGCCCGATATACCCGGCCCCGACGACGACCAGCCGCTTCGGCAACGTATCGGGCGACAGCGCCTCGGTGGACGACACGACATGCCCGCCGAACGGCATCGACGGCAGTGCGACCGGCTCGGAGCCGGTCGCGAGCAACAGGTGCTCGCAGCTGATGCGCGTCGTGTGGCCGCCGCCGATGACGTCGACGGTCTTGCCGTCGACCACGTGCGCATCGCCGTGCAGCACGCGCACGCCGTTCTTCTTGAGCAGCGCGCCGACCCCGCGCGTCAGCCGGTCGACGATGCCGTCCTTCCATGCGACGCTTTTCGCGATGTCGATCTCGGGCGTGCGCACGCGAATTCCGAGCGCGCCCTCGCCCGCGTGGCCGCGGGCCTGTTCGAATGCGTCGGCCACGTGGATCAGCGCCTTTGACGGAATGCAGCCGATGTTCAGGCACGTGCCGCCGACCCGGTCGCGCTCGACGAGCACGGTCGGAATGCCCAGCTGGCCGGCGCGAATCGCGGCGACGTAGCCGCCCGGGCCGCCGCCGATCACGAGCAGCGTGGTGTGTTCGTTCTTCATTGCGTTATCACTCCACGAACAGCAGTGCCGGGCGCTCGAGCACCGCGCGCACGGCCTGGATGAATTCGGCCGCATCCGCGCCGTCGACGACGCGATGGTCGAACGACGACGACAGGTTCATCATCTTGCGTGCGACGACCGCACCATCGCGGATCATCGGCCGCTCGACGATGCGGTTCACGCCGACGATGCCGACTTCAGGATGATTGATGACCGGCGTCGACACGATGCCGCCGAGCGCGCCGAGGCTCGAAATCGTGATCGTCGAGCCGCTCAGCTCGTCGCGCTGCGCGCGGTTCGCACGCACTGCGTCGGCAAGCCGCGCGATCTCGGCGGAAATCGACCATACGTCCCGCGCTTCCGCATGACGCAGCACGGGCACCGTGAGACCGCCGTCCGTCTGTGTCGCGACGCCCATGTGCACCGCGCCGTAGCGCGTGACGACACCCGCTTCGTCGTCGAAGCGCGCGTTGATCTGCGGGAAGTCGCGCAACGCGATCACCATCGCGCGGATCAGCAGCGGCAGCGGCGTGAGCTTGCCGCGCGTATCGCCATAGCGACGGTTCAGATCCGTCCGCAGCGATTCGAGCTCGGTGACGTCGATCTCCTCGACGTAGCTGAAGTGCGGAATGCGGCGCTTCGCTTCCTGCATCTTGCGTGCGATCGCACGCCGCAAGCCGATCACCGGTACGTCGGTTTCGTCGTTGCGTTCGGCGTAGCCACGCGCGTGTGCTCCGTGTGCTCCGCGCGCCGCACCGCCGCCGGTTCCCGCATACGCATCGAGATCCGCATGCAGGATCCGCCCTGCTTCACCGGTGCCGCGCACATAGCGCAGCTCGATACCCATGTCCCACGCGCGCTGGCGCACCGCCGGCGACGCGAGCGGCCGTTCGCCCGGTGCGAGCGCCGCGCGCGGCGGCTCAACTTTCTCCGCGTGATCGGCATGCTTCGCACGACGCGGCTCCGCGGGTGCGTGCTTCGCAGCCGGCTTGGCGGACGATTCCGCCGGCGCGTCGGCCACCGCCTTCGACGGCGCCGCCGCGACCGGTGCGGTTGCTACCTTTGATTCCCGCACCGGTGCGCCGGCCTTCAGGTTGCCGTCGCCGTCGACCTCGAGTCGGATCAGCTCGCTGCCGACCGCCATCATCTCGCCGATCCGGCCGCCGAGCTCGATCACCTTGCCCGTCACCGGCGACGGAATCTCGACCGCCGCCTTGTCGGTCATCACATCGGCGAGCGGCTGGTCTTCCTTGATCGTCTGCCCGACTTCCACGTGCCAGGCCACCAGCTCGACCTCGGCAATCCCTTCGCCGATATCCGGCATCTTGATGACATGAATCCCCATCTCACGCCTCCATCACGCGTCGCAACGCTTCACCGACCCGGGCCGGGCCCGGAAAGTACGCCCACTCCTGCGCATGCGGATACGGCGTATCCCAGCCCGTCGTGCGCTCGACCGGCGCCTCGAGGTGGTAGAAGCAATGTTCCTGGACCAGCGACACCAGTTCCGCACCGTAGCCGCAGGTGCGCGTCGCCTCGTGCACCACGACGCAGCGCCCGGTCTTGCGCACCGACGCGACGATCGTGTCGAGGTCGAGCGGCCACAGCGTGCGCAGGTCGATCACCTCCGCATCGATGCCCGTCTCCTCGGCCGCGGCGAGCGACACGTGCACCGTCGTGCCGTAGGTCAGCACCGTCACGTCGTTGCCGGGGCGCACCACGGCGGCCGTATCGAGCGGCACCGTGTAGTAGCCCTCCGGCACCGCGCTTGCCGGATGCTTGAGCCACGACGTGACCGGCCGATCGTGATGGCCGTCGAACGGCCCGTTGTACAGCCGTTTCGGTTCGAGGAAGATCACCGGATCGTCGTTCTCGATCGATGCGATCAGCAGCCCCTTCGCGTCGTACGGATTCGACGGCATCACCGTGCGCAGCCCGCACACCTGCGTGAACATCGCCTCCGGGCTCTGGCTGTGCGTCTGGCCGCCGTAGATGCCGCCGCCGCAGGGCATGCGGATCGTCATCGGCGCGATGAACTGGCCGGCCGAGCGATAGCGCAGCCGCGCGCCTTCCGACACGATCTGGTCCGACGCCGGATAGAAATAGTCGGCGAACTGGATCTCGCACACCGGGCGCAGCCCGTATGCGCCCATCCCCACCGCCGCGCCGACGATCCCGCTTTCGGAGATCGGCGCGTCGAACACGCGCGACTTGCCGTATTTGTTCTGCAGTCCTTCGGTACAGCGGAACACGCCGCCGAAATAGCCGACGTCCTGCCCGAACACGACCACGTCACTGTCGCGCCCGAGCATCACGTCCATCGCCGAGCGCAGCGCCTGGATCATCGTCATCGGCTGCGTTGCCGTGCCTGTCTCTTGTTGCGCCATGATCACGCTCCCAGTTCCTGGCGCTGACGGCGCAGGTGCGCGGGCAGCTCCTTGTACACGTCGTCGAACATCGAAGCCGGCGACGGAATCCGGTCGTCGGCCAGCGTGCCGAATTTCTCCGCTTCCTTCTGCGCGGCAATTACCTCGGCCTCGAGCTCGGCCGTCAACGCTTCGTGCGCGCTGTCGGACCAGATGCCCTTGACGATCAGGTGGCGCTTGAAGCGTTCGATCGGATCGCCGAGCGGGAAATGGGACCAGTCGTCGCTCGGACGGTACTTGGTCGGATCGTCCGACGTCGAGTGCGCACCCGCGCGGTAGGTCACCCACTCGATCAGCGTCGGCCCGAGATTGCGGCGCGCGCGTTCGGCCGCCCAGCTCGACGCCGCGTAGATCGCGAGGAAGTCGTTGCCGTCGACGCGCAGCGACGCGATCCCGCAGCCGACGCCGCGCCCGGCGAAGGTCGTGCCCTCGCCGCCCGCGATCGCCTGGAACGTCGAGATCGCCCACTGGTTGTTGACGACGTTCAGCACGACCGGCGCGCGGTACACGTGCGCGAACGTGAGCGCGGTATGGAAGTCGGATTCGGCCGTCGCGCCGTCGCCGATCCACGCGGATGCGATCTTCGTGTCGCCCTTGATCGCCGACGCCATCGCCCAGCCGACCGCCTGGATGAACTGCGTCGCGAGGTTGCCGGAAATGGAGAAGAAGCCCGCGTCGCGGTCCGAATACATCACGGGGAGCTGGCGGCCTTTCAGCGGATCGCCCTCGTTCGACATCAGCTGGCAGATCATCCGCTCGAGCGGGACGTCGCGCGTGATCAGGATGCTCTGCTGCCGGTAGGTCGGGAAGCACATGTCGCCGTCGCGCAGCGCCATCGTGTGCGCGGTGCCGATCGCCTCTTCGCCGAGGCTCAACATGTAGAAGGAGATTTTCTTCTGACGCTGCGCGATCATCATGCGTGCGTCGAAAATGCGGGTCTTGAGCATCGCGCGCAGGCCGGCGATCAGCCGCGCATCGTCGAGATCCGGCGCCCACGGGCCGACGGCCTTGCCGCTGTCGTCGAGCACGCGCACGAGGCTGCGGGCGAGATCGGCGGTGTCCGCCGCGGCAACGTCGATCGGCGGGCGGCGAACCGCACCGGCCGGCGATAGATGCAGATAGGAAAAGTCCGTCTTGCAGCCCGGGCGCCCGGTGGGCTCCGGCACATGCAGACGCAATGGCTCTGACAGGCTCATCGTGTCGTCTCCACGCTCGATTGTGTCTCACGCTATTTGGGAACGCGCGGCCGGTTGCCGGCCTGCGCGCTGACTGGCGTGCGGATAGGCACGTCAATCTATTAAATTTAGGCAATATGGGGCCAGCCGTCGATGACCAACCCGCTCGACTGCGGTGAGCATATTTGCCATGTCAGGTGCGGGAGAGCGGCCATGCGGGCGCCAGCCGGTGCTCGGGCGTTGCCATGCCGGGGCGAACCGGGGCCTGACGGGAATTTGCGGGTGCCGCTACGACCCATGCCGGGCGAAGACCGGATGTGCCGGACGGTGCCGGCATGCCGCGCCCAATCGGGCGGCAGTCGATATCAGGAGAATGTCGATCGCGGACGAACGCCACCGATCGCCATGTTTCGGGCGGGTTGCGTGCGCTGATCGACAGGGTGCGGGTTCGGCCGGCAGGTGCCGCCCCGGAAAGCGGCACGGCCGGGCGCGCCGAGCAATGATGCGACACGGCGCCCGCTTTCCGCACGTTCAGATGCGGCTGCGGTACGACCGAAGCCGCACGAGCTGCAGCACCGATCCAAGCACGAAGATGCCCAGCCACGCGGCGAGCGACCCGCGCACGAGGGGGGATGCGGGGCCATTGGCAAGCGGGTGACCGATCGGCAGCCGCGTCAGCGTCTCGTTGATCCCGGGAACCAGCAACAGAAAGAAGCTGAACGAGAAGGCGAACTGGGCCAGGTACGGCCGTGCACGCCCCAGCGCTTCAATGCGCGGCACGAGGAGCCCGCCCGATATCGCGATCAGCGCCAGGATGCCGAGTGCATGCCCGGCATTGAAGCTACCGGTACTGGACAAGCCGAACGACGTGAACACGGATATCACCATGCCTGCGACGTAAATCCTGGCGGACCGGGTCGCGTTGTCGATCTTCTGGTACCGGGCGAAGCTGTAGAGCCCCGCGCCGAACGTCACCAGGCTGACGAGGGTGTGACCGGCACCCAAGGCGGAAATGGGATGAGGCATAAGACGACGACTCCTTCTGACAATGTGGGCCCCGGTCGCCGCGACTCGGCGACACCGGCGGCGCAAGGAAGCATTCGTGTGGCGTTGCATGTCGCTTGCCCCACTTGCAGCCAGATTGTCCCGATCGTTCGCGCCCTCCGGGATCGGTCAAATGACCGACCCCGGGCAGCGTCATGCAACGGGGCGCACGCGCCCGCGTCGCGTATGATCGTTCGCTCGTCCCTGCGTTTTTTCCAAGCCGAGCCCGATGTTCGACGCCGAAGCCAGCCACGCCGCACTGCGCATATTCGATTCCGTGAGGGCCATCGCCTTCATCGGCGATCTGAGCATGGGACAGCCGACCGACCATTCGCTTCGCACCGCGTGGCTGGGTGTACGACTCGCGGACGCGGCCGGACTGGGCGCATCGGCGTGCGATACGGTTCGCGAGGTGTCGCTGCTTCGCTGGTCGGGTTGTACAGCGAACGCAGCAGGGTTCGCGCAGGTGTTCGGCGACGACATCGCGATCCGCACGGCGATGCTCGAGAACCGGCCCGGCATGGCCGAGGCAATCGGAGGCGCCGCCGCCTCGATGACGCAACTCGCGCGGATTCACTGCGAAGTCGCCGGCGAGGTCGCGCACATACTCGGGCTCTCGACGGCGACCGAAGCGGCGCTGCGTCACATTTTCGAAGCCTGGGACGGCAGCGGCTTCCCTGCGCAGCTCGCACGCGAACGCGTGCCCGCAGCCGTGCCGGTCGTCGCGCTTGCCGGCGATCTGGAAGTGCTGGGTCGCACGTATGGCGTCGAGCGGGCACTGGGACTGATCGGGCAGCGCGCCGACTCGCGGTATCCGTCGCACCTCGTCGCGACGACGATACGTCACGCGCAAGCCTGGCTGACGGAACTGGAACGCACGTCGCCGGCCGAGTTCGACATCGCACTGGCGACCTCCGACATGCAACGGATGACTTCCGCCGAACTGATCGCCGACATCGTCGACCTGAAAGTGCCGTGGATGACGGGTTTTTCGCGTGCGGTCGCCGTGACGGCGGCCGGGTGTCACGCGCAACTCAAAGCGGATGACGCCGGGCGTTCGCTCGTCTACCAGGCCGGACTGATTCACGGCATCGGCAGGGCCGCCGTACCCAACGACATCTGGAACCTGCCTACGGCGCTGCCGGTAAGCGCGTGGGAGAAGGTTCGGCTGGTACCGTACTGGACGGAGCGCGCCGGCAAACAGTCCGGCGCGCTGCGCCATGCCACGCTGCTGGCATCGCATGCTTACGAACGGCTGGACGGTTCGGGGTATTTTCGCGGTGCGCACGCGCCTGCACTGACGCTGGAAGCGCGCGTGCTGGCGGCATCCGTCGCGTGGGTCGCATTGCGATCGCCGCGACCGTGGCGTGCCGCGCTGACCGACGACGCGGCTGCCCGTCTGTTGCAGGACGAGGTCGCACACGGCCGGCTATGCGGCGAAGCGGTCGGTGTGCTGACGTCGGCGGGCACCGCCGTCGCCAGACGCGTATCCAGAAGTGCACCGTCCGGTGCCGGCCTGTCCGGGCGAGAGATCGACGTGCTGCGCGTGATCTCGCGCGGCGCGAGCAACAAGGAGGCCGCGCGGGAATTGACCATCAGTCCGAGCACGGTGCGCACGCACATCGAGAGCGTGTTCCGCAAGCTCGGATGCTCGACGCGCGCGGCAGCGACGCTCAAGGCGTCGGCGATGGGCCTGATCTGAATGACGCATCAGGCGGACGGTGGAACGCTCGGGGCACGAGGCGACGCGCTTTCGCATCGACACGTCGCGCACGCGCAATCTGACCTTCATGCGCGAGGGGGTGATTCGTAGGGATCGCGTCGCTTCACGGTGCGACGTTTTCGTTGCGTGGTGGGGTTCGCGGCGTCGTCAGGAGGCGCGCGTTCCACCATGCGTCGGTGATGAGTCGGCGTGACGCGGCCGCGGACCAACCTGCCCGTCCATTTGACGAGTCGCTGATGGCGGTGGCGTCGCCGTTCGGTCGTCGGTAATCACACCCGATGCCACGCCACAAAAACAAAAAACCCGCGAGCACATGGCTTCTCGCGGGCTTTCTTCCCTTCATCGAATCGCGATGAAGCGATCGTGGTGCCGGGGACCGGACTCGAACCGGCAAGCCAGTTAAGGCGGCGGATTTTCGTCACACTGCTTCTTTCAAAGCCGGCGTCGCGTGCGCGATGCCGTTCGTGCGCTGGACTATGCCTTCACCGTCGCGCGCGGGCGTGCCTGCTGCCCGTGCGCCTTAGGCGCCCCCCGTCTAGTCTCTACACCTTCCTCGCGGATGCCGCGAGGCTTGGCTCGGCGTTGCCTCGATGCGCGCATCAGGGGTTTCGCCGAATTTGAAGGGTTCTGCACCGACCGTTTCCGACCGGGCACTCAATCGTTTAAGTCCGCTATGTTTACCAATTTCATCACCCCGGCAAGAGGGCGGACGCGATTCTACCATTGCTTGCGCATGCGTTCCCTTATTCCGCGGCGCTGCACCACGCCCCCCACCGCCGCACGGCATCCTCCTGTGTCGTCGGCGCCCACACACCGCCCCCCAACGATTTCCTCCCGCACTGCAGCATCCCCGATACAATCAAGTCTGCGTCGTCCGACGGCCCTATCCGTCAGACGTTTGTGTCGTGTTTTTTGCGAAACAAGCGTCGCCCGCGTCATCGCGAAGTCACATTGGTTTTCGATAATTCCCCCGGCCGAAAACGTTTACATCGCAAGATTTCATGACCTCCACCATCAAGGACGTCGCTGCCCTCGCGGGCTTCTCGATCGCCACCGTCTCGCGTGCGATCAACGCCCCGCATACCGTCAGCCCCGCCACGCTGCAATCGATCCGCACCGCGATCGACACGCTGCAGTTCCGCCCGAGCCCGCTCGGCCGGCAACTGCGCGGCGAGCGCACGCGCCTCGTCGGCGTCGTCGTGCCGACGTTGTCGAACCCCGTGTTCACCGACTGCCTGCAAGGCATCGACGAGCTCGCGACCGCGGCCGGCTTCAAGCTGATCCTGATGACGACCGAATACGACGCGGCGCGCGAGCGCCACGCGATCGAGACGCTGCGCGAGCAGCGCGTCGAAGGGCTGATCCTCACCGTCGCCGATGCGGATACCCACCCGCTGCTCGACATGCTCGACCACGACGGCCCGCACTACGTGCTGATGCACAACGACACGCAGCGCCGCCCGTCGGTCTCGGTCGACAACCGCAGTGCCGCGTATGACGGCGTGCGGCTGCTGACCGCGCGCGGCCACCGCCGCGTGCTGATGCTGGCCGGCTCGCTCGCCGCGTCGGATCGCGCACGCCAGCGTCATCTCGGCTATGCGCAGGCACTCGAGGAAATCGGCGTTGCCACGCTGCCGCCGGTCGAAGTCGACTTCAACGCGCCCGAGCTGCCCGATGCGGTGCTCGCGCATCTCACCGCGCACGCGACGCGGCCGACCGCCCTCTTCTGCAGCAACGACCTGCTCGCGATGGTCGTGATGCGCGGCCTGCGCCGCGCGGGCTTCTCGGTTCCCGACGACCTGTCGGTGCTCGGCTTTGACGGGATCGCGATCGGCGAACTGCTCGCGCCGCCGCTCGCGAGCGTCGCGACGCCGAACCGCGACATCGGCCGCCACGCGTGGCAGCGTCTCGTCGAATGCATCGGCGGCGCAGCGATCGACCGCACGTCGCTGATCCTGCCGCACGTGGTGCGCGACGGCGCGACGGTCGCCTCGCCGGCCACCGACCTGCAATTGCGCAAGGCCTGAACGCGCGCCGCCACACACGTACACACGCACGCCACCACACCACCCCAGCGCCTCACCCTCGCCCGGAGATCTACAGTGTCCTTTCGCCTGACCTCGCTGCTGCGCGCGTTTGCCGCGCCGCTCGCCTGCGCCGCGCTCCTCGCCGGCGCGCCCGCCGCCCACGCCGACGAAACGGCGATCTGCTACAACTGCCCGCCGGAATGGGCCGACTGGGCCGCGCAGATCGCGGCGATCAAGCAGAAGACCGGCATCCGCGTGCCGTTCGACAACAAGAACTCGGGCCAGTCGATCGCGCAGCTGATCGCCGAGCAGAAGAGCCCGGTCGCCGACGTGGTCTACCTCGGCGTGTCGTCGGCGTTCCAGGCGAAGGACAAGGGCGTGATCGCGCCGTACAAGCCCGCGCACTGGAACGACATCCCCGCGAACCTGAAGGATCCGCAAGGCTACTGGTTCGCGATCCATTCGGGCACGCTCGGCTTCTTCGTGAACAAGGACGCGCTCGACGGCAAGCCGGTGCCGCGCTCGTGGGCCGATCTGCTGAAGCCGGAATACAAGGGCATGGTCGGCTATCTCGATCCGTCGAGTGCGTTCGTCGGCTATGCGAGCGCGGTGGCCGTGAACCAGGCGCTCGGCGGCAGCCTCGACAACTTCAAGCCGGCACTCGACTGGTTCAGGAAGCTGAAGGCGAACGCACCGATCGTGCCGAAGCAGACCGCGTATGCGCGCGTGCTGTCCGGCGAGATTCCGATCCTGCTCGATTACGACTTCGACGCGTATCGCGCGAAGTACAAGGACAGCGCGAACGTCGAGTTCGTGATTCCGAAGGAAGGCACGATCGCGGTGCCGTACGTGATGAGTCTCGTGAAGGGCGCCCCGCACGACGCGAACGGCAAGAAGGTGCTCGACTTCGTGTTGTCGGACGAAGGCCAGAAGCTGTGGGCCAACGCGTACCTGCGTCCGGTGCGCGCGCAGACGCTCGGCGCCGACATCGCGTCGAAGTTCCTGCCGGCAAGCGAATATGCGCGTGCGAAACCGGTCGACTTCGGCAAGATGGCAGCCGGTCAGCAGGCATTCGGCCAGCAATACCTGCAAGTCATGCAGTAAGCGGCCGGACATCATCGATGCTTGACCTGACTTTCCCGCTGCGCTGGCGCGTCGCGCTCGTCGCGCCGGCGCTCGCGGTGTTCGCCGCCTTCTGGCTGCTGCCGATGGCGGCACTCGTGCAGGTGTCCGCCGACGGCGCGTTCTTCTCGCACTACGCGGCGCTGCTCGGCAATGCACGCTACATGAAGAGCCTCGGCGAGACCATCGCGCTGTCCGCGGGCGTCACGCTCGCGACGCTCGCGCTGTCGACGATCTCGGGCCTCCTGCTCGCACGCCGCGAATTCGCGGGCAAGCGCGTGCTGCTCGCGCTGCTCACGTTCCCGCTCGCGTTCCCGGGCGTCGTCGTCGGCTTCATGGTGATCATGCTCGCCGGCCGGCAGGGGCTGATCGGGATGCTGTCCGCGAAGCTCACCGGCGACAAGTGGGTATTCGCATACTCGGTCGCGGGCCTGTTCATCGGCTACCTGTACTTCTCGATTCCGCGCGTGATCGTCACCGTGATCGCGGCGGCGTCCAAGCTCGACGCGTCGCTCGAGGAAGCCGCGCGTTCGCTCGGCGCGTCGCCGTGGCGCATCTTCGTCGACATCGTGCTGCCCGCGCTCGCGCCAGGCCTGATCGCGGCCGGCGCGATCTGCTTCGCGACCGCGATGGGCGCGTTCGGCACCGCGTTCACGCTCGCCACCGACCTGAACGTGCTGCCGATGACGATCTATACCGAGTTCACGCTGAACGCGAACATCGCAACGGCGGCCGGCCTGTCGATCGTGCTCGGCATCGTCACCTGGGCCGTGCTCGCACTCGCACGCCGCTTCACCGGCCACACCGCCGCCGCCGCGGCCTGAGGATTTCCGCATGCAATCGCTTTCCGGCTCTTCCGCGCCGTCGCCGGCCCCCGCTCCCGCGCAGGCGAACGGCGTCGCCCGCCGCGCACCGCGCGTCACCGGCGCACGCGCGATCGCCACGCTGCAATGGGGCGTCACGCTGCTGCTGTGCGCGTTCCTGATCGTGCCCGTCGTGATGTCGGTGCTCGCGGGCCTCACCGTCAACTATTTCCGCGGCCTGTCGAGCGGCCTCACGCTGCGCTGGCTCGAGCAGGTGTGGCAGCAGTATCACGGCTCGGTCGCGCTGTCGCTCTATGTCGCGTTCGCGACGCTCGCGATCGTGCTCGCCGTCGGCGTGCCGGCCGGCTATGCGCTCGCGCGCAGCAAGAGCCGCGCCGCGCGCGCGATCGAGGAGGCGCTCGTGCTGCCGGTCGCACTGCCCGGCCTCGCGTCGGCGCTCGCGCTGCTGGTCGTGTACGGCGGCTTCACCGCGTTCCGGATGAGCCTGTGGTTCATCGTCGTCGGCCACGTCGTGTTCACGCTGCCGTTCATGGTGCGCGCGGTGGCGGCCGTCGCGGCCGGCGCCGACCTGCGCACGCTCGAGGAAGGCGCGGCCAGCCTCGGCGCGTCGTTCGTCACGCGCTTCGTCACGATCGTGCTGCCGAACCTGCGCCCCGGCATCGTCGCAGGTGCGCTCGCGGTGCTCACGCTGTCGATCGGCGAATTCAACCTCACGTGGATGCTGCATACGCCCGACACCAAGACGCTGCCGGTCGGCCTCGCCGATACGTATGCGTCGCTGCGCCTCGAAGTCGGCAGCGCGTACACGATCCTGTTCCTGCTGATGACGCTGCCGCTGCTCGTCGCGATGCAGTGGCTCGGCGTCGATCCGTCCGGCACGCGGGCACTCAAGAAGCGCCCGCGCTGAATTTCTCGCAGACATGAAACTCGATTCCACTCCCATCACCCTGACCCGCTGCGCGAAGACGTTCCGCGGCACGCGCGTGCTCGAACCGCTCGACCTGTCGATCGGCGCGGGCGAAACGCTCGTGCTGCTCGGGCCGTCGGGTTGCGGCAAGACCACGACGCTGCGCCTGATCGCGGGCCTCGACACGCCGGACGCCGGCGGCACGATCGCATTCGGCAATGACGACGTGACCGCGCTGCCGATCGAGCGCCGGCAGGTCGGCATGGTGTTCCAGAACTACGCGCTGTTTCCGAACCTGACGGTGCGCGGCAACGTCGGCTACGGGCTGAAGATCCGCAAGACCGAGCCGCGCGCGCTGCGCGAACGTGTCGACGAGTTGCTCGCGATGATGCGGCTCGACGCGCATGCGGACAAGCCGATCGACCAGTTGTCGGGCGGCCAGCGCCAGCGCGTCGCACTGGCCCGCGCACTGGCGGTGCGGCCACGCGTGCTGCTGCTCGACGAGCCGCTGACCGCGCTCGACGCGAAGCTGCGCGACACGCTGCGTCGCGAGATGAATACGCTGCTGCGCGAACTCGGCGTGACGACGGTCTACGTGACGCACGACCAGGCCGAAGCGATGGAGCTCGGCGACCGGATCGTCGTGATGGGCGC
The DNA here is from genome assembly GCF_011753045.1 of Burkholderia sp. Ap-955. NCBI lineage: Bacteria > Pseudomonadati > Pseudomonadota > Betaproteobacteria > Burkholderiales > Burkholderiaceae > Burkholderia > Burkholderia sp. Ap-955. The sequence continues at coordinate 39,653 of NZ_VWWH01000028.1, read as the reverse complement.
GGGCCGCATCGAGCAGATCGGCACGCCGCGCGACATCTACTACCACCCGGCGAACCGCACGGTCGCGCAGTTCATCGGCACGCTGAACCGGCTCGCCGGGCAATGGCGCGACGGCACGCTGGTGACCACGGGCGGCGCGATCGCGACGCCGCACGCCGCCGACGAGTGGTTCTTCCGCCCCGAGGATGCGCAACTCGCCGATCCCGGCCACGCGCCGCTGCGCGGTGCCGTCAGTGCGTGCGCGTTCCTCGGCGAGCGTACGCGGCTCACGATCGAGCATGCGGCCCCCGACGCGCTCGTGATCGACGTGCCGGGCCGCATCGCGCTCGCACGCGGCACGGCCGTCGGCCTCACGATCGCGCCGGAAGGCCTGATCGCGCTCGGCGCCTGATCCGTCATTCCGGCATCATTCATGCAGCACCCCACCGCGGCGCACGACGCCGCGACAACAATCAGACAATTCCGAGGAACGACGATGCTGCTTGCTCAAATCAGCGATCTCCACATCAAGCGTCCGGGACAGCTCGCGTACCGGCGCGTCGACACCGCGGCCGCGCTCACGCGCTGCATCGAAAAACTGAATGCGCTCGTGCCGCGCCCCGACGCGGTGCTCGTCACCGGCGACCTGACCGATTTCGGCCACGACGACGAGTACGGCAACCTGCGCGGGCTGCTCGCCGCGCTCGAGATTCCGTACTACCTGATGATCGGCAATCACGACGATCGCGCCGGGCTGCGCCACGCGTTCGCCGATCGCGCCGAACTGCAGGACGGCGAATTCGTGCAGTACGCGCTCGACGTCGGCGCGGTGCGCGTGCTGGCGCTCGATTCGCAGGTGCCGGGCGCAAGCCATGGCGACCTGTGTGACGCACGGCTCGCGTGGCTCGCCGCGCAGCTCGACGCGGCGCGCGACCGCCCCGTGATCGTCGCGCTGCATCACCCGCCGTTCGCGTCGGGAATCGGCCACATGGACAAGCTGCGCCTCGCGCCGGCCGCCGCCGCGAAACTCGACGCGCTGCTGCGCGGCCATCCGAACGTCGAGCGCGTGCTGTGCGGCCACGTGCATCGCACGATGTTCACGCGCTTCGGCGGCACGCTCGCAGCCGCGGTGCCGTCGCCCGCGCATCAGGTCGCATTCGACCTGCGGACCGATGCGCCCTCCGCGTTCCGGCTCGAACCGCCGGCCTTCGCGGTCCATCGCTATACGCCCGATACGGGGATGACGTCGCATCACGTGTATGTCGATGAAGGGGCCGGGCCTTATCCGTTCTATGAACCGACGGGTGAGCTGGTCGACTGACGGGTTGACGCACGCACGATGACGGACAGCGGCCGGCTGGTTACACCGGTTTGGCCGATTTGCCCCGCCCGGCAGGATTCCCGTCGCTCCGGTATGATCGGCAGCCTCGACGGCGCCCTGCCCGCCTGCGCACCCGACGCGTGCGCCGCGCGCTGCGCCGCCCCACTTCCGTTCGCGCAGCCATGTCCACCGCCTCCACCGACCGTCCGGCCGACGCCGCCTCGCCCCACTATTCGCGCAGCCTGCTGTTGCTGCTCGCGACGATCGCCGGTGTGTCCGTCGCGAACATCTACTACAACCAGCCGCTGCTCGACAGCTTCCGCTCGGCGTTTCCCGACGGCGCTTCGTGGATCGGCGCGGTGCCGACCGCGACGCAGCTCGGCTATGCGGCCGGCATGTTCCTGCTCGCGCCGCTCGGCGACCGCTTCGACCGCCGCGGGCTGATCCTGATGCAGATCGCGGGCCTGTCGATCGCGCTGATCGTCGCGGCCACCGCGCCGTCGCTGGCCGTGCTCGCCGTCGCGAGCCTCGCGATCGGTATTCTCGCGACCATCGCGCAACAGGCCGTGCCGTTCGCCGCCGAGATCGCGCCGCCCGCCGAACGCGGGCACGCGGTCGGCACCGTGATGAGCGGCCTGCTGCTCGGCATCCTGCTCGCGCGAACGGCCGCCGGCTTCGTCGCCGAGTATTTCGGCTGGCGCGCGGTGTTCGCCGCGTCGGTCGCGGCGCTCGTCGCGCTCGCCGCCGTAATCGTGCTGCGGCTGCCGCGCAGCTCGCCGACGTCGACGCTGTCGTACGGCAAGCTGCTCGGTTCGATGTGGCATCTGGCGGTCGAATTGCGCGGGCTGCGCGAGGCATCGCTGACGGGTGCCGCGCTGTTCGCGGCATTCAGCGCGTTCTGGCCCGTGCTGACGCTGCTGCTCGCCGGCGCGCCGTTCCATCTCGGCCCGCAGGCAGCCGGCCTGTTCGGGATCGTCGGGGCGGCGGGCGCGCTCGCGGCACCGTACGCGGGCCGCTTCGCGGACAAGCGCGGCCCGCGCACGATCATCTCGCTCGCGATCGCGCTTCTCGCGCTGTCGTTCGTGATCTTCGCGCTGTCGGGTTCGAGCCTCGTCGGGCTCGTGATCGGCGTGATCGTGCTGGACGTCGGCGTGCAGGCCGCGCAGATCTCGAACCAGTCGCGCATCTATGCGCTGAAGCCCGAGGCGCGCAGCCGCGTCAACACGGTGTACATGGTGTGCTATTTCATCGGCGGCGCACTCGGCTCGTCGGCCGGCGTCGCCGCATGGCACGCGTTCGGCTGGATCGGCATGTGCACGACCGGGCTGGTGTTCACCGCGCTCGGGGGCTGGTTCCACCATCGCGGCGGCCGGCGCGACTGAGCGCGACCGGCCACGGCCGTGTCACGCGTCGGCGCGGGGTGCGGCCGGTTCGGCGGCCGGCGGCGGGGCAAACGCCGGTGCCGGTTCAGCGATGGGCGGCGTGGCGAACGCCGGTGCCGGATCAATGACCGCGGCAGGATCCATCACGGCAGCCGGCGTCGGCACGGCCAGCGCAACGGCGGAAGGCGCCAGGATCGGCGCCGCATCCGGCACCGCGATCTGTTCGGGTACTGATGAAGCCTCTACCGTCGACTCGGCTGCCGCGGCCGCCGAACTGACAGCCGCCGCGCGCGCCGCGGGCCGGCGCGCCGGGTCGAACACGAACGACAGCCCGACGCTGCCGAGGATCGCGACGGTCGCGACCACGGTCGCCATCGTCACCGGTTCGCCAAGCAGCAGCGCACCGAGCGCGACCGCGACGATCGGGTTCACGTACATGCAGCTACTCGCGATGATCGGGCTCGTGTGGCGGATCAGGTAGCCGTACGCGACGTACGCGGCCATCGTGCAGAACACCATCAGGTACAGGAACGCGAACACCGGCCCCACCATCAGGTGCTCGACGCGCTCGCCGACCAGCCACGCGACGAGCGTCGAGATCATGCCGCCGAGGCCGATCTGCAGCGACGTGGACAGAAACAGGTCGGACGGCAGCTTGAGCCGCGTCGCGAGATGCGCGCCCCCCGCCCAGAACAGGGCGCCGGCAAGCACGCAGATCGTGCCGAGCGCCGAATTGTGCGCGGCCGCGCCGCCCGAGTTCAGCACGACGATGCCGACCATCCCGAGCGCAACGGCCGACCACTCGCCTTTCGTGACGGGCCGCCCGGCAACCGCGGCGATCACGGTCGCGAACAGCGGCACCGTGGCCACCATCACCGCGGCCGAGCCGCTGCTGACCAGACTGATCCCGAGCGCGATCGTGCCGGACGACAGCGCGACGAGCATCGTGCCGACGATCCCCGCATTGCGGATCTCGAGCAGCGTCGGCCATTCGGGCTTGCGCCGCAGCGCGAAGATGAACAGGCCGATCCCGCCGAGCAGGTTGCGCAGCCCCGACAGCAGCAGCGGCGGGAACGACTGCAGCGCGAAATGCAGGCCGCTGTAGGTCGAACCCCAGACGAAATAGATGAAGACGAGCGCCAGCGCGACGCGGCCGCCGCGGCTTTGCGGCAGGCGGATCCGGAACGAGAAGCGGGCGAAGAAGTCGAGGAGACGGTCGAGCGGCGTCATTGCGCAGCCTGCCCGCACGTCACGCCGCGTGCTCCGCTGAAAGGCGCCGGCGATGCCGGCAAACGGCCCTGGCGGGACCGGGAAGGCAGAGCGAACGTGCGGAACGACATGGCAGTGCGAACGGCGACGAAAGAGAACCGGCAAGCGGCGGCAGAGGGACAAAAAAAACGCGCGCAACCGTTTCGGCTGCGCACGCTCGGCATTATGGCATCAAGGATTCGAAAGCATCGTCGGACCAGTCTGAAAGGATCGCGAATGATGTTTCCGCGCGACATTTCCCGGCCGGCGGGCGGGTGAAATCGGGGGCCGGATATGCGATACGCGTGCGTTGCCGGGTATCAATCCGACCCGCCCTCCACGCCCATCCGTCGCGATCGAATCAGCCATCGGCCGAACGGCCAGTCCTGCACGCCAGCCAGCGCTTCCCCCTTATCGTGACGGTCAGCTCACGCGCCTCCTGCCCTGCGCGGCCCTCTTTCGAAACCTACACCGTCCATACAAAATTTTGTATAATTCAACCATTCTTCCGCCGAAGCCGGTTGTTTTCGTCGGCAGCGCGCTGGACGATCTTCGCGGCTTTCCGTTGCCCGCGCGACGCGAAGCCGGCCACCAGATCGACCAGGTACAACGCGGGTTCGCGCCCGACGACTGGAAGCCGATGCGTACCGTCGGCATCGGCGTGCGGGAAATTCGCCTGCGCGATGCGAGCGGCGCGTTCCGGATCATTTACGTCGCGACATTCGCCGACGCCGTCTACGTGCTGCACTGCTTCCGGAAGCAATCGGCGCGCACCACCAGGGCCGATATCGAACTGGCCGCCCGGCGCTATCGCGCGCTGACGATGGAGAGGAAACGATGACCAACGACCGTTATTCGAGCGTCTGGGACGCAATCGAGGGCCAGCCGGCCGAAGCCGAGAACATGAAGCTGCGATCCGAGCTGATGATCGCGCTCAAGCAGCGCATCGCACAGCTCGAGCTCAGTCAGGCCCAGGCCGCGAAACAACTGGGTGTCACGCAGCCGCGCGTCTCCGACCTGATGCGCGGCAAGATCAACCTGTTCGGGCTCGACGCGCTCGTGAACATGGCGGCGGCCGTCGGCCTGCGCGTCGACCTCCAGGTGCACGAATCCGCGTGACGCGTCACGTGCGATGCCGCGCTGCCCGACGCATCGCGGCCCGCGCATGCGCCGCCACCGCATGCCGCTCACCGCTCACGATCCGCCGAACCAGTTGTACCCCTGGTCGACCCAGTAGCCGCCCGGAAACGTATCGGTCACGAAGATCTCCATGATGTGCTTCGGATTCTTGTAGCCGAGCTTGGTCGGCATCCGCAGCTTCATCGGGAAGCCGAATTCCGGCGGCAACCGATGGCCGTCGTAGTCGAACGCGAGCAGCGTCTGCGGATGCAGCGCGGTCGGCATGTCGATGCTCTCGTAGTAATCGTCCGCGCACTTGAAGCCGACGTACTTCGCCCGCGTATCGGCGCCGGCGCGAGCGAGAAACGCGCCGAACGGCGTGCCGCCCCAGCGGCCGATCGCGCTCCACCCTTCCACGCAGATATGCCGCGTGATCTGTTCCTCGTGCGGCAGCGCATACAGTTCGTCGAGCGTCCACACGCGCTTGCCCGTCACGCGGCCGGACAGCACGAGCCGATACGTCGACGCGTCGACGTGCGGCACCTCGTCGATCCCGTAGTACGCGTTGAACGGGAACGGTCGCGTGATGTCGGCTTCGGTGTAGGTCGGCGCGAGCCGCTCGCCGCTGAACAGCCAGGCCTGCACGCGGTCGTTCATGCGCGACACCGTCTCGAGGAACGTGTTGACCGACGCGTCGTCCTTCAGCGTGCAGCCGGTCAGCATCGTCAGGCCGCCGAGCGTCAGCACGCGCCGGTTGAACAGACGCCGCGACGGCATCTCGAGCTCGCGGCGCACGTCGAGTTCGAGCGACTTCCGGTCGAGCGTCCAGCGCGAACCGTCGCGCTTGTATTCGGATTCCGACATGATGATTTCCTTCACCCGAAGTTGACGGGTCAGCGCCCGCGCAGCATCGCGAGCAGCGAGCGAGGCACCAGCAGCGCCATCGCGACATGAACGACAATGAATGCGACGAGCAGCGACATCGCCCAGAAGTGCACGACACGCGCGTTGTCGTAGCCGCCGAACAGTTCGCGCAGCAGCGGGAATTGCACGGATTTCCAGATCGTGAGCCCCGACAGCACCAGCACGACGAGATCGACGATCGCGGTCAGGTAGGCGGCACGCTGCACCGCGTTGTAGACGCTCAGGTCGGCATGTGACAGCCGCCCGCCCAGCGCGGCACGGACGTCGCGCCAGATCGACGCCGGCGTGACGGGCAGCATCTTGCGCGCGAGGCGCCCCGTCGCGATCGACATCGTCAGGTAGAACAGCCCGTTGAAGACGAGCAGCCACATCGCCGCGAAATGCCATTGCAGCGCGCCGCCGAGCCAGCCGCCGATCGTGATCCCGTGCGGGAACGTGAACGGCGGATAGATCGGCGACGCGTCGTAGATGCGCCAGCCGGACAGCACCATCAGGATCGCCGCGAGCGCGTTGAGCCAGTGGCTCGCGCGCACCCACAGCGGATGGATCGGGCGCGCGGGCGGCGTGGCGGCCGCGCGGCCGGTGGCGGGAACGGTTTGCATGATGAAGACTCCCGGTATGAGTCAACGGGACGGGACGAGATGCGCGCGGCCGCCGTGCGACGCACGCGCCGGCCGCGCCGCGTCCGCTTCCGTCAGTTCGACGGCGCCATCTTGTCGCCCGACGGCTTGCCCATCTCGTCGTGCGACATCTCGTCCTTCTTCATCGCGCCTTTCTTCATCGGATGCTTCTTCATGCCGTCCTTCTTCATCGCGTCGTGGCCCATTGCATCCTTGGCCATCGCGTCGTGGCCCATCGCGTCCTTCGACATCGACGAACCCGGCTGCGACATCGTGTCGTTCTGCGCATACGCGCCCGTGGCGATCGTGGCGAAAGCGGCGACGCAAGCGGCAATCAGTACTTTTTTCATGACATCTCTCCAAAACAACATGGGTTTAAGGAGCCGAATAGACGGACGACGTCGCGGGAAATGACAGCCGCTGCGAAAATTTTTTTTGAGGTTGCGCGAAAGCGCGTCATGCTGCACCGCTTTGCCGTGGCCGGCCAAGCCGGGAGGCCATGCGGCGGCGACGCGCGCTGCCATTTCGACGGGCCGCCGTACCGCCCGCCATGCTGCGGCCGCACCGGGGCAGCCGATCCTCTCCCGGTTGAAACCGCCGCCAAGCCAGTGTATCGTGTGCCCTGCTAACGCGGGGGTCCTGCAATGCGCCCGGTCAAACAACCGGCATTGCGGGTGAGAAATACCCTTTGAACCTGATCTGGATAATGCCAGCGCAGGGAAGCGTACGGATTTCGCCGCCATCCTTCTGACGAAATCCGCCGCCTCACCAAGCCTCGTCTCCTGCTTAGCTCGAGCCCCACATACGTCAAGGGCTCCGGGCAAGCGCCGAAGCGCCTGTCCGGCGCTCACACAGGAGATTGCATGAACGCCAATCCGAAGTTTCTGTCCGCCGACGCTCATGTCGACGCCGCGGCCGTCGCCCCGCTGCCGAATTCCCGCAAGGTTTATGTCACCGGCTCCCAGCCCGACATCCGCGTGCCGATGCGTGAAATCACGCAGGCCGACACGCCGACCGGCTTCGGCGGCGAAAAGAATCCGCCGATCTACGTGTACGACACGTCGGGCCCCTACACCGATCCGGACGCGAAGATCGACATCCGCGCGGGCCTGGCCGCGCTGCGCCAGGGCTGGATCGAGGCGCGCGGCGACACGGAAGTGCTCGACGGCCTGTCGAGCCAGTACGGCCTCGAGCGCGCGGCCGACCCGGCGACCGCCGACCTGCGGTTCCCGGGCCTGCACCGCAACCCGCGCCGCGCCCAGGCCGGCAAGAACGTCACGCAGATGCACTACGCGCGTCAGGGCATCATCACGCCGGAAATGGAATACATCGCAATCCGCGAGAACCAGCGCCGCGCCGAGTACCTCGAGAGCCTGAAAGCGAGCGGCCCGAACGGCGCGAAGCTCGCCGCGATGATGGGCCGCCAGCACCCGGGCCAGGCGTTCGGCGCAGCAGCCTTCGGCGCGAACGCGCCGGCCGAGATCACGCCGGAATTCGTGCGCTCGGAAGTGGCGTGCGGCCGCGCGATCATCCCCGCGAACATCAACCACCCGGAATCCGAGCCGATGATCATCGGCCGCAACTTCCTCGTGAAGATCAACGCGAACATCGGCAACTCGGCCGTCACGTCGTCGATCGGCGAGGAAGTCGACAAGATGACGTGGGCGATCCGCTGGGGCGGCGACACGGTGATGGACCTGTCGACCGGCAAGCACATCCATGAAACGCGCGAGTGGATCATCCGCAACAGCCCGGTGCCGATCGGCACGGTGCCGATCTACCAGGCGCTGGAAAAGGTCAACGGCAAGGCCGAGGATCTCACCTGGGAAATCTTCCGCGACACGCTGATCGAACAGGCCGAGCAAGGCGTCGACTACTTCACGATCCATGCGGGCGTGCGCCTGCAGTACGTGCCGCTCACTGCGAACCGGATGACCGGCATCGTGTCGCGCGGCGGCTCGATCATGGCGAAGTGGTGCCTCGCGCATCACAAGGAAAGCTTCCTGTACGAACACTTCGAAGAGATCTGCGAGATCATGAAGGCGTACGACGTGAGCTTCTCGCTCGGCGACGGCCTGCGCCCCGGCTCGATCTATGACGCGAACGACGAAGCGCAGCTCGGCGAGCTGAAGACGCTCGGCGAGCTCACGCAGATCGCGTGGAAGCACGACGTGCAGGTGATGATCGAAGGCCCCGGCCACGTGCCGATGCAGCTGATCAAGGAGAACATGGATCTCCAGCTCGACTGGTGCAAGGAAGCGCCGTTCTACACGCTCGGGCCGCTGACCACCGACATCGCACCGGGCTACGACCACATCACGTCCGGCATCGGCGCCGCGATGATCGGCTGGTTCGGCACCGCGATGCTCTGCTACGTGACGCCGAAGGAGCACCTGGGCCTGCCGAACAAGGACGACGTGAAGGAAGGCATCATCACGTACAAGCTCGCCGCGCACGCCGCCGATCTCGCGAAGGGCCACCCGGGCGCGCAGGTGCGCGACAACGCGCTGTCGAAGGCGCGTTTCGAGTTCCGCTGGGAAGACCAGTTCAACATCGGCCTCGATCCGGACAAGGCGCGCGAATTCCACGACGAAACGCTGCCGAAGGATTCGGCGAAGGTCGCGCACTTCTGCTCGATGTGCGGCCCGCACTTCTGTTCGATGAAGATCACGCAGGACGTACGCGAGTTCGCAGCGCAGCAGGGTGTGTCGGAAACCGAAGCGCTGAAAAAGGGGATGGAAGTGAAGGCGGTCGAGTTCGTCAAGACCGGCGCCGAAATCTATCACCGTCAGTAAGCGAATACGCGGTCCGGCGCTCCCCGCCGGATCGCCTCGCCAGGCACGAAGCCCGCTTTCGAGCGGGCTTTTTTGCGCATGCGGCGTGCCTGCCGGCCCATGCGAAACAATTGATTACGAAACCGGGCGAGCCTTAACAAGTCCTTACAGCAGCAGCGCGGGACGGCGCGTAGATTGGGGACATGCGCGGCCGCCAGCCGGTCGTGCGCCTTCCGTTCACTACCACAAGGACAACGATCATGAATTCGATTCGGCGTTTTGGGGTATACGCTCTCCTCGTCGCGACAGTAGCCAGCCTGTCGGCCTGCGATTCGATGTCGCGACGCCAGCGTGATACGGCAATCGGTGCGGGTGTCGGCGGCGTCGCCGGCGCGGCGATCGGCGGTAACGCGCTGTCGACGCTGGGCGGCGCGGCGGCTGGCGGCATCATCGGTAACCAGGTCGGCAAGTAAGCAGTCCGACATCGGCCGGCGGGGCGTCGTCGCCCCGCCGCAGGCCGGGCGGTTCAACGGCGTTTCCGCGGTGCGGAAGCGCCGTTTTCGTCTGTCGTGCCGCAACAGGCGCGGCCGCTCCACCCGGAAATGATCGGTTACCGTTTCTCATACCGTGTCATCGGTACTCGACCTAAGCTTCAGGCATCTGCCGATAGCCGGCTCCGCCGGAGACACATCATGAACAGGACCTTCGTCGCCGCGGCGCTTGCCTGCACGACGCTTGCCGGCTGCTATTACCCATACGGGTACTATCCGGGCGGCTATTACACGGCGGCGCCGGTGCCGGTACAGCCCGCGCCCGTGTATGTCGATCCGGCCCCCGCCTACTACTATCCGGCGCCGGCCTATGCGCCCGCATGGGGCGGTTATTGGGGCCCGGCGCTGTCGCTCAATTTCGGCTTCGGCGGACGCGGCGGCTGGCGCCATCACTGATCCGATCGGCCGCGCCGCGCGTGGCGGGGCGTCCGCCGCCCGGCGGCAAACCGGCGGAATGGCCGTTTCTTGTCGTTTCATCCGATCATGAAACGACGGGGCTGTAACGCGGTGTAAGATTCCTCGCATCCCGTCCCCGCCCTCGCCGATCGATGTCACCCAAGAACGCTTTCCTGCTGACCGTGCTCGCCGCCCTGTGGGGCGCGTCCTTCCTGTTCATCCGCGTCGGCGTGGTCGATTTCGGCGTCGCGCCGCTGATGGCGTTGCGGGTGGGCATCGGCGCGCTGTTTCTCGCCGGCTTCGCGCTGACGCGCTTCACACCCGCCGATCTCGGCGCACGGCTGCGCCGTCATGCGTGGCCGTTGTTCGTCGTCGGCGCACTGAATTCGGGCATTCCGTTCTGCCTGTTCGCGTTCGCCGAACTGACGTTGTCGGCCGGCCTGACGTCGGTGATCAACGCGACGACGCCGCTCTGGGGCGCGCTCGTGGCCTACCTGTGGCTGAAGGACAAGCTGTCGCTGCCGCGCGCGCTCGGCCTCGTGATCGGTTTCGCCGGCGTGCTCACGCTCGTGTGGAACCAGATCGCGAATGCGCATAGCGAAACGGGCGCCGCCGCGACCGCCCTCGCCGCCGCCGCGGCGCTCGGTGCGACGCTGCTGTACGGCATCGCGGCCAACTACACGAAACGCAAGTTGACCGGCGTCGATCCGCTCGTCAACGCGACCGGCAGCATGATCGGCTCGACCGTCCTGCTGCTGCCGTTCGCGATCGCCACCTGGCCGGCCGCGCCGGTCGGCGCACATGCGTGGGGCTCGGTGCTCGCCCTGGGCGTCGCCTGCACGGGCATCGCGTATTTCATCTTCTTCCACCTGATCGCGCACATCGGCCCCACGCGAGCGATTACCGTGACGTTCGTGATCCCCGTGTTCGGCCTGCTGTGGGGCGCGCTGTTCCTCGGCGAAAACGTGTCGGCCGTGATGATCGAAGGCTGCGCGATCGTACTCGTCGGCACCGCGCTCGCGACCGGCGTGATCAAGCGGATTCCCGGGACCCGGCCGCGCAGCGGCGAAGCGACCTGACGATACATTCGGGTGCACGCGCCGCCATCGTTCCGGCCGTGATGCCTGACGACCGGACGCCGACCGTTCATCGCCGCGCCGCGGGGGGTGCGGCAGCGCGACCGGCATTCCTCTGACGGCGACCTTCGCTCGCCTTTTGCCGGCCGCCAGGATTTCCCGCCTCGCCTCGCCTCGCCTCGCCTCGCCGCGCATGCCATGCCATGCCATGCCATGCCACCGGATTGTCATGTGCGGCGGCGGCGCCCGACGCTACGCGGCGGTCATGCGCGGTGCGCATGTGAGCTGCGCCGGCCGCAGTTGCATTCCCGCGTGCGTCTGGAGTTTCCCTGATACGCGAGCGGCCGCGTTCCCGTTACACTCCGAACACTTACCCGCAGAAGGCGGTCTCGATGTCCCACGTCCTTTCGCGTCCGCCGGCGCGTACGACTGCTTCAGCGTGGCGGCGCGCTGCCGTTCCGCCGCGCACTCCCGGGCACCGGTGACATGAAGCCCGCCCGCGACCTCTCGCTCGACTCCCTGCTCGAAAGCCTCACGCCGACGCCCGGCGGCTGGGTCGCCACCTATCGCACCACGACGTTGCGCAGCGTGTTCCAGCCGGTGCTGTCGATCACGCACAAGCGGGTCGTCGGTTACGAAGCGCTGCTGCGCGTCGTCGATTCGAACGGCGCGTTGATCTCGCCCACCGCGCTGTTCGACAAGACGCGCGCCGACGCCGACGCGCTGCTGCTCGACCGGCTCGCGCGCTGCCTGCATACGGCCAACTTCGTCGCGCAGGGCATCGGCGACGGCTGGCTGTTCCTGAACGTCACGCCGCGCGTGCTCGACTCGGGCCTCGTGCAGCGCGAATTCGTCGAGGCGCTGTGCCGGCATTTCTCGCTGCCGCCGAACCGCATCGTGCTGGAAGTCATCGAACAGCCGGCACGCGACGAAGCCGCGCTCGCCCGCACGATCGACATGATCCAGCATCGCGACTTCCTGATCGCGATCGACGACTTCGGCACGGGATTCTCGAACTTCGACCGCGTGTGGCGCGCGCGACCCGACATCGTCAAGCTCGACCGCTCGCTCGTCGTACGCTCGACCGGTTCGGCCGACGATCGCCGCATCATGCATCATCTCGTGTCGATGCTGCATCAGGCCGGCGCGATGGTGCTCGCCGAGGGGGTCGAGAGCGACGACTCGCTGCAGGCGCTGATGGAAGCCGATATCGATTTCGTGCAGGGTTTCCAGTTCGGCCAGCCCGATGCATCGATCGCACATGCCAGCGCGGCAGCACCCGCGATGCTCGACGCCGCGTGGCAGCGCTTCATCGCGCGCCGGCACGCGCCGGTCGTCGCCGAGCAGCCGGGCTTCGACGCGATCGAGCGGCTCGTGCTGTCCGGCGCGGCGGCGTTTTCCGCAAGCGGCAACCTGCAGGACGCCGCGCAGCGCGTGTTCGCGGTGCCGGCCGCGCGCCGCGTGTTCGTCACCGACGAAACCGGCGAGCAGTTCCTGCCGTCGATCGGCGCGCGCGCCGACGACGGCCAGGCGGGCTTCACCCGCCTCTCGCCACTCTTCCCGGAAACCCACAGCAACTGGTCGCGGCGCCCGTATTTCCAGCGCGCGATCGCCGCGCCCGGACGCGTCGCGCTGATGGGCCCGCACTTCTCGCTGACGGAAGGCCGCGACTGCTACACGGCCGCCGTCGCGATCCGCGCGCAGAGCCGGCTGGTCGTGTTCTGCGTCGACTTCGTGCTCGACAGCGCCGGGACCGTGATGCGCTAGCCGGCACGACGGTGGGCAAACGACGCGCGCGCCAGTCGTTCACCCGCCATCGATTCGTCAGTCGATCACCTTCCCTCTCCCCGACTTCACCACGCTGCGGCGCGACTTGTGCTCGAGCCGCCGCTCCTTCGACGCACGCGTCGGCCGCGTGGCGACCCGCGCGCGCGGCGTGAATGCAACGCCGCTGATCAATGCATCGAGTCGCGCCAGCGCGGCTTCGCGGTTCTTTTCCTGGGTGCGATATTCCTGCGACTTGATCACGACGATGCCGTCGCGCGTGATGCGCTGGTCGGACAGGGCGAGGAGCCGCTCCTTGATGACGGGCGGCAACGACGACGCGCGGATATCGAAGCGCAGGTGGATCGCGCTCGATACCTTGTTCACGTTCTGGCCGCCCGCGCCCTGCGCGCGCACGGCCGTCCATTCGACTTCGGCCGGATCGAGCGTATAGCGGATCATCATCGCGTAGCCTCCCCGCGGCGCCGTGCCAGCGCCTCGTCGACGCGTGCCGCGAGCCCCGAATCGCGCTGCGTACGCGTCGCGACCGCCTGCGCCAGCACGCGCCGCGGCCCGATCACCTGCACACGTGTGCGGGCACGCGTGACGGCCGTATAGACGAGTTCACGCGTGAGCACGCGGCCGAACGACGCCGGCAGCACGAGCGCGGCTTCGTCGAATTCCGAGCCCTGCGACTTGTGGACCGTCAGCGCGAACGCGGTTTCGTGCGGCGGCAGCGCGGCCGGCGATACCGCGCGCGCGGTGCCGTCCGCACGCCTGAACCACACGCGCAGCACGCCGTGCGCGTCGGGCAGCGCAATGCCGATATCGCCGTTGAACAGCCCGAGCGCATAGTCGTTGCGCGTCACCATGATCGGCCGCCCCGTGAACCAGTGCGCGCCGACCGCCAGCGGCACCCGCGCCGCGTGGCGCACGTGCGCGGCCACGAGCGCATTGACGTGCTCCGCGCCGCGCAAGCCGCTGCGGGTTGCGCACAGGATCCGGAACCGGTTGAGCGCGTCGAACAGCGGCAGCGGATCGGGCACCGGCGCGGCCAGCGTGTCGCGCAACGCGTCGAGGTAAGCACCGAAGCGCCGCGCGAGCCGATCGACCGTCGACGACGCGAGCGACTCGCCCGCATCGTCGTGGAATGATGCGGCAGACGAATCGTCGGCGGGCAGCGCGTCGAGCGCGGCCTGCACGTCGCCGCTGCGGATCGCGAGCGACAGCCGCCCGATCGGCGAATCGAGACCGAAGCGGTAATTGCGTTCGAGCCAGACCACGCAGTCGGCGAGCGGTGCGGGTGCGGGCGTGGCTGGCGCGGCGGCCGTTTCGTCCGGCAATATCGAAGTGATCGACGCAAGCGCCGCGTCTCCCGCGTCGAACGGCGGCAGCTCGACGGCGTCGAGCCACGCAAGTTCGTCGACCTCGATCCACGCGGGGGCGTCGCCTGTCGCGCCAGCCTCACCAGGCTCACCGGTTTCGGTCAGCACCGGACCTGCGGCCGGCGGCGGCGCGACGCTGGTCGTCGAAACTGCGTGATCCTGCGGTTCGTCGTCGAAAAGCGATGCCTGTCGCTCATCGACTTTCCGTCGCGACGCCGGTTTGCGCGTAGCGGCCGCGGCAGGCGCCGGCGCCCGGGCCGCGGCGGAAACCGGATCTGCAGCCGGAATCGCTGCGGTCGCGGCTTCGTCCTGCACCGGCAGCGCCGCGACGAATGCCGCCTCGTCGATGCCGAGCGCCTGCGCGATGCGCGTGCGCGCCGCGGCGGTAAACGCCGGCCGCGCGCTCAACTCTGCGAACACGGCGCCCGCCTCGACCGCGGCCAGTTGGTCCTTGTCACCGAGCAGCACGAGCCGCGCGCCCGGCGCGAGCGCATCGAGCAGATGCGCGGCGAGCGCGACGTCGATCATCGACGCCTCGTCGACGACGATCAGGTCGTACGGCAGCGGATTGTCGCGATGATGCCGGAAGCCGGCCGCCCCGCCACCGCCCAGCAGCCGGTGCAGCGTGAACGACGTCTCCGGCAGGCGCGCCGCGAGTTCGGGCGGCAGGTCGCCGGCCCGTGCATGCAGCGCTTCCTGCATCCGCTGCGCGGCCTTGCCGGTCGGCGCGGCCAGCGCGACGCGCAGCCCCGGATGCGCGTCGAGCAGACAGGCCAGCACGCCGACGACGGTCGTCGTCTTGCCCGTGCCCGGGCCGCCGCTGACGATCGTCACGCGGCCCGTCAGCGCGACGATCGCCGCGACGCGCTGCCAGTCGACTTCGCCGGTTGCCGGCCCGAAGTAACGCGCGAGGCTGTCGCGCAACCGGTCGGGCGCGAGACCGTCGTCCGGCGCGGCCACGCCGGCCTGCGCGACGAGCGCATCGGCAAGGCGCCGTTCGTAGTCGAAATAGCGCGACAGGTACAGGTGGTCGTGGCGGTCGACGATCAGCGGCCGCTCGTCGCCGCGTGCGAGCGTGCCGAACGCGACCACGCCGCTCGCGGCAAGCGCCGAGCGGACTTCGTCGAGCGGTGCTTCGTAGCGCTGCGCGAGCGCGCCGAGCGCGACGCACACGTGGCCGCCCGCGGTCGCACGACTCGTCGCGAAAGCGGCGCGCGCGGCCCAGCGCGCGGCCACGGCCGGTGCGCCGGCACGGCGGGAAAGGTCGCCGATGCGACGCGCAAACCCTTCCGCGAGTGCGATACCGAAATCGGCAGGTTCGGGCAGGCGCGCGACGAGGCCGCCGGTAAATTCGAGCGTGTCGTCCTGCGCGTTCATGCGCGGCCCCCGTCCATCATCCGGTCGAGTGCGTCGACGAGCGCGCGCTCGGGCCGCCGCGCATGCACGCCGGCCGGTTTGCCGTCGCTGCGCCAGCCGGGCCGTACACCACGCACGAACAGGTACAGGTAGCCCGCGACATGCGTGTCGTAGTCATAGTGGGGCAGCCGCCCGCGCAGGTAGCGGTGCAGTGCGACCGTATAGAGCAGCGCCTGCAGGTGATACGCGTGATCGGCCATCGCGACGTCGAGCGCGCGCGGGCCATAGGCGTCCGGCGTCGTGCCGAGATGGTTCGACTTCCAGTCGACGATCCAGAAGCGGCCGTCGTGTTCGACGATCATGTCGATGAAACCCTTGATGAAACCGGCGAGCATGCCCGCCTCCAGTGCAACGTCCGGGTAGCCGTGCGCGACCAGCAGGCGGCGCAGCGCCATCAGGTCGAGCGCGGGCGCCGGGAACAGGAAACCCATTTCGTCGAGCCGCTTCGCGGGATCGAGATCGGCAAGCCGCATGCCCGGCACGAGCTCGGTGCGCACGACATCGTCGACCAGCTGCACCATCATTGCCGGCAGGCGCGCAGCCAGCTCGGGCACGGCCTCGACCGGCCGGTCGTGCAACGCGCCGAGCGCGGCCCTGGGCCACGACTCGGGCTCGGTGAAGCGGCTGAGTTCGAACAGACGGTGCAGGCACTCGCCGGCCGCCGCGCCGCGCGGGAACACGAGGATATCGTCGTCCGGCGGCTCGGGCGCAACCGTATCGGCCAATAGCCACTCGCCATCCGGCGCCACCGCGGCAAGCGCATCGTGGTCGGGCCGCAGCTCGTCGTCGGGCACGGCCGCGACACCCGCCTCCTCGCGCGCCATCGACGCGGTCAGCGAACTGAAGCTGGCCATCCGCCACGCATCGCGCAGCACACGTGTCGCATGGCGCGCCGCGAGCGTCTGCGACGCGTCGTGCCCGGCCGCGAGACGCTCGGGGCGCACGGGCGCCGGCAGCGGCGCGACGCTCACGGGGCCACCCGCGAGCGCCTGCCACGCCGCATCGAGCGCGGCTTCGTCGGGCGGCTCGTCGAGCCATGCATCGAACGACTGGCCTGCGCCCGCGACGAGCCAGTTGAGCACGCTACGCCGTGATTCACGCGTCGAGCGCGACGACAGGTATGGCCCGGCGACGACGTAGCAGCGATAGACCGCGCGCGTGAGCGCCACGTAGACGAGCCGCGCGCGTTCCGCCGCCTGCTCGCGCAGCGCCTGCCGCGCCGCATGCTCGGCTGCCTCGTCGTCGCAGCCGTAATGCAGCACCGCGTCGCCCGCATCGTCGTGATACTCGCGCGCATCGGGCAACGCGGACGCGGGCGGCTCGCGCAACCCGCCGTCGTTCAGGAACGGACAGAACACGATCGCGTATTCGAGGCCTTTCGACTTGTGCACGGTGACGATCTGCACGAGGTTGCGATCGGATTCGAGCCGCAGCTGCGCTTCCTCGCCGCCGCCGTCGAGCCGTTGCGCGGCGAGCCAGCGCAGCGTCGGCGCGATGCCCGGCTGCGCGGACGCGCGTGCCTGCGTCAGTTCGGCCAGATGGTTGATGTCGGTCACACGGCGTTCGCCGTCCGCGCCGGCCATCAGCCGCTCGGCAATCCGCAACTCCCGCGTGAACGTGCGCCACATCACCGCGAAGCCGCGTTCGCGCCACAACAGCCGATACCGCGAGAAGCGCTCGACCCAGCTCATCGCGTCGGCGCTGTCCGCCGCCGATGCTTCCCGTTGTGCATCGCCGTCGCCCTGCTCCATCCGCCACAGCGCACCGGCATCGAGGCCGAACCAGTCGGATGCGAGCGCCGCGCGCAAGCGCCGCAGGTCGCCCGGTGCATCGATCGCCGCCAGCACGCGTTCGAGCTGCTCGGCGTCATGGGTCGAGAACACCGAAGCCTGCGCCAGTTCGACGCTGCCGATGCCCCACGTCGACAGCACGCGCTTCACGAGACTGCCCTGCCGGTGCGTCTGCACCAGCACAGCGATGTTGCCCGGCGACAGCGGCGTATCGCCGAGCCGCACGCGTCCTTCGCGCGCGCCGCGCATCAGCCGCGCGATCTCGGCGGCACAGGCCTGCGCGGCCTGTGCCTGCGCATCACGCTTGAGCAACGTGCCTTCGCCACCGGGCAACGCCCACACCCGGAAGTCGCCTGCCGGGCCCGGATCGGTTGCGTCGATGAACGGCGCGCGCACGCGCGTGCCGGCACGCACCGCGTAGTAGTCGAGCCCGTCGAGCACGAACGCGCGCGGATTCGACATGAAGAAGCGGTTGCACGCATCGACGATCGCGGGCGTCGACCGCTGGTTGACCGCGAGCGTATAACGCTCGCTCGCCCGTGCGCGCGCGGCAAGATAGGTATGCAGATCGGCCGCGCGGAAGCTGTAGATCGCCTGCTTCGGATCGCCGACCAGAAACAGCGGGCCACCCGGCGCGAAGATCCGGTCGAAGATCGCGAACTGCAGCGGGTCGGTATCCTGGAACTCGTCGATCAGCGCGGCCGGATAGCGCGCGCGCAGCGTCTCGGCGAGCCACGGATGCGCATGCAGCGCGTGGTACAGGTTCGCGAGCAGATCGTCGAACGAGACGACGCGCCGCGTGCGCTTGCGCTCGGCCAACTCGCCCGGCGCCATGTCGAGCCATTCGGCGATCAGCGCGAGCCAGCGTGCGCGCTGCGCGGCCTCGGCCGCCGCCACGGCCGCTTCGAGCGCATCGGCCACGTCGAAGAATGCGTGTTCGGGCGTCGCGCCGCCTTTTTTCGTGGCCTTCACGAGCGCGGTGCGCGTGAGCTTCAGCGCGGCCTTCGGCAGCGCAGCCGTCGCGTCGCCCTGCGCGAAATGCGCGGCCCATGCGGCCAGCGCATCGGCAACCGCTTCGGGTTTATGCGAGCGCTGGTTGAGCGCGGGCTGCGCGGTGCGCAGCAACGCATCGATCGCTTCGCGTTCGGCCGCCCACATCCGCCCGGCCTCGGCGAAGCATTCTGCAGCCGCCGCCTCGGCCGATTCGTCCGGCTCGGTCACGCCGTCCCACCGCAGCGCGGCGAGCGGCTTCTTCAGCCGGCGCGCGAGCTGCGCATCGAGCGCGGCCGGGCCGGCGCCCGATTCGACGAGCCAGGTCGCGAAGCCCGGCCAGCGCGCGGCCGCCGGCTCGACGCGCGTGCGCCAGAAATCAGCGGCGAGCTCGAAGCGCAGCGACGCGTCGTCGGCCTCCATGTCGAACGCGAACGGCATCGCCGCCGCGAACGGCGCTTCCTGCAGCGCGCGCTGACAGAACGCATGGATCGTATGGATCGCGGCCTGGTCGAACGCGCGCAGCGCACGCCGGATCCGCTTCGCGGCCGTTTCGGGATCGAGCGCGCCGTCTTCGCCAAGCGTGGTTTCGAGCAGACGCTCGATGAATGGATCGCCGCCGTCGTCACCCGTGTCGAGCGCATGCGCGAGCTGCGCGAGGCGACCGCGAATCCGCTCGTGCAGCTCGGCGGTCGCCGCTTTCGTGAAGGTCACGACGAGGATTTCATCCGCACCGAGATCCTTCTCCAGCAGCAGGCGCACATACAGCGCGCAGATGTTCCAGGTCTTGCCGGTACCGGCCGATGCCTCGATCTGGTTGACACCGTCGAGCGGGCACGCGAACACGTCGAGTTCGAGCGCCTGCTGCGGCTGTGACACGGCGCTCATGCGACCTCCTTCAGATGCGCGACGAGCGGATCGAACACGAGCCGCGCGAGCGTGCCGAACGGCTCGTCGAGCGATGCATGCGCGCCGCGCCACGCGATCGCGATGGCGGGATCGTCGGCTTCGCTCACGACCCGCTCGTTGATCCAGACGCTCGCGGCCTTCGCCTCGCCGTCGGACACCCTCGCCCACGCGCTGCGCGGGAAAAACCGCAGCGGCATGCGCCGCCCTGCGCGAAACAGCGCGGCGAGCGGCGCGAGCTGCTCGAGCGGCGCCGCGACGGGCGTCAGCTCGAACGCACCGCCGCTGCCGAACCACAGCGTGCGGCGCGGGCCGTCAGGGTCCACCGCGCAGTAGACGAGATGCGCGAGCCATGCGGACAGGTAGTCGCGCGCACTCGGCCGTGCATAGCGATAGATGATCTGTCCGGCCGGCGTGAGCCGGTTCAGCGTGCCGTGCAGGTCGAGCGGCGCGCTCACCGCGTCGCCCGCCAGCCGCGCGTCGTCGGCGCCGAACAGCGCCTGTTCGGTGTCCGGCCAGGCCGGTACGACGGTGAGCGTGAACGGCCGCCGCTCCATCCCGTCGGCCAGTGCGCGGCGCACGTTCGACGCAAGCTGCGTCATCGAACCGAGCGCCTGGTCGCGCCACACGGCGCCGGTCGCACCGCCCGGCAGTTCGGGGCTCGCGTCCGCAATGCGCAGCGCGTGATCGTGCACGCCGCCCTCGTCCGACTCGATTAGCAGCGGCAGCACGCGCTCGGCGAGCGCATCGCTGCCGGCGAAGTCGAGTGCGAACGGTTCGGTGTCGAGCAGTTCGGCCTGCGCGTCGGCGAGCACGATGCCGAGCCGCGCGCGCAGCAGCGCACGCGCGGGATGCCGCCAGAAGCGTTCGAATTCGCTGAATGCGACAGGCTCGACCGGTTCGGGCGGCAGCGGCTGCGCGAAGAACGGCACCTCGCGCGGCCCGTCGCGCGACGCCTCGGCGGCCAGCAACGTTGCGAGCGTCGCACGCTCGGCATCAAAGGAAACGAGGTCGCTGCCGGGCTGGAAATACGCGGCCGCGAACGGTTGCAGCGGATGCTCGACGACGAATGCGCGCCGCGCGGCATCGACCGCGTCCGGCGCCGCGTCGGGCCCGGCCGTGACGAGCGCGAGATGGTCGAGCAGTTCGTCGACGAGTGCCGCGGGCGGCAACGGCGCGTTGTCGCGAATGCTGCGGCCGGTGTACGCGATCATCAGCCGGTCGCGCGCGGCGAGCAGCAGGTCGAGAAACAGGTTGCGCTCGTCGTCGCGGCGCTGGCGGTCGCCGAGCTTCGGCAACACGGCCATCAGGTCGAATTCGTCGGCACGCGCGAGGCTCGGCAGCACGCCATCGTCCATCCCGAGCAGGCAGACGACGCGATACGGCAAGCCGCGCAGGCTCGTCAGCGACGAGAACGTGACGCCGCCCCACGGCACGCCGCCGCGCGCCGGATCGTCGAGCGCGGCGGCCAGCCCCGCCCGGACGACGGCCGCCGGCAACGCTTCGTCGGGCGCGCCCTCCGTCATCGCGGCCAGCATCGCGTCGAGCGCGTCGCGCACGCCCGCGAGCGCGTCCGCATACGCGGCGCCCGAATCGAAGAACCGCGCGAGCGTGTCGGCGAACAGCTCGCTCCAGCCTTGCGGCGTATGCGATTCGGCCAGCCGCCGCGCGAAGCCGTCGAGATCGTCGGTGAAGCGTGCGAGCCGGCCGAGCAGTTCGGCCTCGCTGCCGGTGGCCGCCTCGATCGGCAGCCACGCGCCGACCGGCGCCGCGCCTTCCGGCATCGCATAACCGAGAAAGAGCCGCGCGAGCGCATCGGAGAACGTATGGCGCGGCGACGGCACGGCCGCGTCGTCGCTCGCGAGCGGCGACAGCCCGCGCCG
Source organism: Burkholderia sp. Ap-955 (assembly GCF_011753045.1). NCBI lineage: Bacteria > Pseudomonadati > Pseudomonadota > Betaproteobacteria > Burkholderiales > Burkholderiaceae > Burkholderia > Burkholderia sp. Ap-955. The sequence goes on along the minus strand of NZ_VWWH01000028.1, from coordinate 18,129 downwards.
CGCGCCGGCGGCCGCGAGCCAGGTCTGCACCGTCTCGAGCGCCGCCGCATCGATACCGTAGCGCGCCGCCACCGCGTCGACGCGCAGCCATTCGACCAGTTCGGGCGCGCCGACCTGCCGCTCCGGCAACGCGAGCCAGTCGAGCAGCACGCGCGCGACCGGGTTCGCCTGCGACGGCGGCAGGCCGGTGATCCGGTAAGGCACACGCGAGCCGCCGGCGCCGGCCGTGCCGAACACGGCGTCGATCAGCGGCCCGGCCGCCGCGAGATCGGCCACCGCGACGAGCACGTCGGACGGTTGCAGGCTCGCGTCGGCGTCGAACCACGCGAGCAGCCGGTCGTGCAGCACCTCGAGCTGGCGCGCGAGGCTGTGGCACACGTGCACCTCGATCCCGCGCTCGGCCGGCGTATCGCCGATTTCGGCCTCCGGCTGCAGTTCGAGGATCGCGTTCTGCACGCGCGCGAGCCACGTCGGCGCGGGATTCTCGACGAAACGCGACGCGTCGCCCGACGCAGCGCTTTCAGTCAGCTCGTGCAGCATGTGCAGCTGCGCCTGGGTCTGCCGGCCCCATTCGGCGAGCAGCGGATGGCCGACTTCCTGGTAATCGAGCCGCCCGGCCGCATCGAGCGCCTCGGCATGCGCGGCGGTCACGATGTCGAACCAGAATTCGCGGCACGGGTTCAGCGCATAGACGCGCACGTCGATCCAGCGCGACAGCTCGCGCAGCAACGCGACGTGCAGCGGCGGCATCGTCGGCAGCGCGAACACGCTGACCGATTCCGGCCAGTCCGCGCGCGCGATGGCGTCGGGATCGAGATGGCGTGCCTCGACGAGGAAACGATGCGCCGGCGGCGTGCCGCTGTCGCTCAGCTCGGCGAGCAGCGCGCGCCACAGCGCGGCCTGCCAGCGTTCGTCGTCGCGCGCGGCGTCGCTGATCCCGCGCGGCGCGCCGTCACCCGCGAGCACGGACTCGCCGGCCTGCCACGCGGCCAGCCATTCGGGACGATAAGTCAGGTAATGATCGAGCACGGCCGCGACGCGGTGCGCCAGCTCGTAGCGCATCGCATCGTCCGACGCGGACAGATACGCGGCCAGCCGCGGCGACGCGAGCCATGGCGCACCGTCGTTCGCCTGTGCAAACAGCCGGTAGCAGCGCCACACGAGGCGATCGGGTGCGAACGGCGAACGCGCAGGGACCGTCAGCACGCGGCCGATCTGCGCCCACAGCCATTGGGCGAGATACGTGAACTCGACGTTCGCGCACACGCCGTTGCGCGCGGCGATGTCGAGCTCGAGACGGCGGCGCAGCGCCGCGCTCGGCACGATGACCTGTTGCGACGCCCACGGGCCATTGCGGGCCGGGAACGCGGCCAGATCCTCGAGCAGCGCATCGGCCAGCGTTTCGTGACGGTTCGAATAGAAGAGATGGAGCATGAGGCAGGCGTCGGAACCTCGCGCCGGCCGGGCCGGGCGAACAGGATCACCAAGGATAGCAAATGGGCCGCCGTCGCGAACCTCGTCCGGAAAGCCAGGTTTTACGGACCGCGAAATACGATAGACTCGTCGCCAGTCAAGATGCCGCCCCCGGGCGTCTTCGTCTGCTATTCAGCCCATCGATGCGCTATTCGGTCGAAATCAGAAAGTTTTTCTACAGCCAGTACTTTTTCGGCGGCCTGCGGATCGCGGTCGGCGTCTCGCTGCCGGCCGTGCTGTGCCTGATCGTGTTTCACAACCGGGAGCTCGGCTTCACGATCTCGACGGGCGCGCTCGGCGCCTGCGTCGTCGACATGCCGGGCCCGCTCAAGTACAAGCACAACGAAATGCTCGCTTGCAGCGTGATCGGTTTTCTGGCCGCGCTCGCCACCGGCCTCGCGACACCGAACATCTTCGTGCTGTGGCTCACCATCGTGCCGCTCACCTTCGTGCTGTCGCTGATCGTCGTCTACGGCAACCGCTGGCCGCAGATCAGCTTCGCGACGCTGTTCATGATGGTGATGACGCTCGAGGAGAAGTTCACGCCGCTGCAGGCATTCATCAACGCCGGCTGGATTCTCGCGGGCGGCCTCTGGTACACGTACTGGGCCACGCTCGTATCGCAATGGCAGGCGCGCCGGATCGAGCAGCAGGCGCTGGCCGAGAGCCTGTTCGCGTGCGCCGACTACCTGCTCGCGCGCGCGCAGTTCTACGATCTCGATGCCGACCTCGACGAGTGCTACCGCAATCTCGTCGCGAAGCAGATCACGGCGGTCGAAACGCAGGAAACCGCGCGCGACATCGTGCTGCGCAACCTGCCGAAGCTGCGGCGCGGCAAGCTCGACCCCGGCCGCACGACGATGTACAACCTGTTCATCAACAGCGTCGACCTGCACGAGCTGTTCGTCGGCGCGCACACCGATTACCCGCTCGTGCGCAATACGTTCGGCGGCTCGGACCTGATCATTTTCTATCGCGACCTGATCCGCAAGGCCGCCGCCGATCTCGAGGAGGTCGGCCTCTCGGTGCTCGAAAACCGCGCGCCGCATTCGCACATCAGCGTGAAGGCCGAGCTGCGCGCGATCGAGTACGAGATCGAGCTGATGCGCAAGAAGAACTTCCCGGCCACCAACGCGGAAGCGTATGCGGCCGTGCTGGCCACGTTCCGGCGCATCTGGAGCGCGACGCGCCTGATCGACCGGATGCGCCGCAACCTGTCGGGCCGCGCCGATCCGCAGCAAACCGAACTGAAGATCGACAAGGCGCTCACGCGCTTCCTGCAGCGCCGCCGCATGTCGCCGCTGCTGATCTTCTCGAACCTGAACATGCGCTCGCCGAGCTTTCGCCATGCGCTGCGCGTGACGATCGCCGTGGCGGTCGGCTTCTGGATCGGCCGGCTGCTGCCGCTCACGAACGCGTACTGGATCGTGATGACCACCATCATCATCCTGAAGCCCGGCTACTCGCTGACCAAGCAGCGCAACGCGGCGCGTATCGTCGGTACGCTGATCGGCTGCGCGGCGAGCGTCGCGCTGATCTACACGGTCAAGGATACGCACCTGCTGATCGCGATCATGTTCGGGTCGATGGTGATGAGCTACAGCCTGCTGCTGTTCAACTACGCGGCGAGCGTCGTGTTCACGTCGTCGTACGTGCTGCTGATGTTCCACCTGCTCGCGCCGGGCAGCATGCGGATCATCGGCGAGCGCGCGATCGACACGGTGGTCGGCTGCATGATCGCGATCGCCGCGAGCCGGCTGTTCCCGTACTGGGAATACCGGCTGATGGGCAAGCAGGTCGCCGACATGCTCACCGCCACCCGCAAGTATTTCGAGGCCGTGTGGCGCGCGGGGCGCGGCATGTCGCCGCCGCCGGTGCCGGCCGCCGACGGCGCGGCCGTCGTGCCGGTGGTCGCCGCGGCCATCGAGACGCCGGCCACGGCCCTCGACGACGACTACCGCTACCGCCTCGCGCGCAAGGACGTGCACATCGCGTTCGCGAATCTCGGGCAGGCGTTCCAGCGGATGATGATCGAGCCGAAGGCGCACCAGCGCTTCGTGCCCGAACTGAACGACCTGCTCGTGCAGACGCACGTGCTCGGCGCGCAGATCACGGCCGCCGCGCCGCTGATCCGCACGGCCTGCGCGGCCGACGGCAGCCTCCTCCACGACGACGCGCTGCATCGCGGCCTCGCCGCGGTGCTCGACAATCTCGAGAAGGCGGAGGCGGGCGAGCCGCCGCCCGCCGGCCAGCTCGACGCGTCAAAGCAGATCACGCGCGACCTCGACGCGATGGTCGTGTCCGCGGAGAAATCCGATGCGGTGGGGGCCGAGCTCACGCACGACCTGAAGGTGCTCGCGCACCAGTGCAAACAGATGCTGGCGTCGTCGCTGCTGATCCGCAAGGATGCGAGCGTGATCCGCCTGCCCGCCTGACCCAGGCTTTACCCCGCCGGTGGCCGGCCCGCGCATGCCGCGGATCGGCCCCGGCGCTCCCCGATTCAGCGATCCCCGAAGCATGACCCGCCCGTTCCACGCGGCCCGCACCCTCCAGGCGCGACCACCCAGCCCCCCATTGCGCCCGTCGCGCCAGTCAGGGAATACCCGATTCCGGTCACCCGGCCCGGCTTGTTATCATTCGTTCACATTTAAGTTGTATAGACAACTTGAGACAATCGGACCGGCTCCGCTCGCCCGGTCCGTCGCATAACGATATCGGAGACACGATGAAAAACTTGCAGCGCCACCTGAGCGCGCGGCACATCCGCTTTCTCGCGCTGGGTTCGGCGATCGGCACGGGCCTGTTCTACGGGTCGGCGTCCGCGATCCAGCTCGCGGGCCCGGCCGTGATCCTGGCGTACATCCTGGGCGGCGCGGCCGTCTACATGGTGATGCGCGCGCTCGGCGAGATGGCCGTGCGCGAACCCGTCGCCGGCTCGTTCGGCCACTACGCGACCGAGAACCTCGGCCCGTTCGCCGGATTCGTCACCGGCTGGACCTACACGCTCGAAATGGTGATCGTCGCGATCGCCGACATCACCGCGTTCGGCATCTACATGGGCTTCTGGTTTCCGGATGTCCCGCAATGGATCTGGGTGCTCGGCGTCGTCGCGATCATCTGCGGGCTGAACCTGTGCCACGTGAAGGTGTTCGGCGAGCTCGAGTTCTGGCTGTCGATCATCAAGGTCGGCGCGATCATTGCGATGATCGGCGGCGGCGTCGCGATCCTGCTGACCGGCATGCACTTCGGCCACTCGGCCGACGTGCCGACGTTCGCGAACCTGTGGAACCATGGCGGCTTCCTGCCGAACGGCGTCGGCGGGCTGATCGCGTCGCTGTCGGTCGTGATCTTCGCGTACGGCGGGATCGAGGTGATCGGCATGAGCGCCGGCGAGGCGAAGGATCCGGAGCGCGTGATTCCGCGCGCGATCAACGCGGTGCCCGCGCGCATCCTGCTGTTCTACGTGCTGACGATGGTCGTGCTGATGTCGATCAGCCCGTGGACGGGCGTCGGCAACGACGGCAGCCCGTTCGTGCAGATCTTCTCGGCACTCGGCGTGAAGTCGGCCGCGACGATCCTCAACTTGGTCGTGATCAGCGCGGCGATCTCCGCGATCAACAGCGACATCTTCGGCGCGGGCCGGATGATGTTCGGGATGGCGCGCCAGGGCCAGGCGCCTGCCGTGCTGATGACGACGTCGCGGCACGGTGTGCCGTGGGTCACGGTGCTCGTGATGGCGGTCGCGCTGCTCGTCGGCGTGCTGCTCAACTACCTGATGCCGAAGGACGTGTTCCTGATGGTCGCGGCGATCGCGACGTTCGCCACCGTGTGGGTGTGGCTGATGATCCTGCTGTCGCAGGTTGCGATGCGCCGCCGGCTGTCGAGCGCCGAAGTCGCGGCGCTGAAGTTCAAGGTGCCGTTGTGGCCGGTCGCGCCGGCACTGACGATCGCGTTCATGGGCTTCGTGATCGTGATGCTCGGCTGGTTCGAGGACACGCGCGTCGCGTTGTACGTCGGCGCGGCGTGGCTCGCGCTGCTCGCGGTCGTGTTCTACGCACGGATCCGCCCGAAATTCGCCCCTGCGTCACGTTGACGCACGACTGACCTGCCTACGCGGCGCGCCGGTTCCGGCGCCCGCTTCTCGCCCGGCTCCGCGCGGCATCCCGCGCGCCAGCAGCCGGGGATTCCTCCCCTTCGCATCCACCTGCGGGCGCGGCCCGCCGGGCCGCGCATCGGCACGTCAGTGCGACGCCGCGCTCGCGGCCTCGGCCGGATGGGCCTCGTCGTACGCGTGCTTCTGCGAAATCGCGTTGTACAGGATCGTCCCGATCACGAGCAGCACGGCCACGACGATCAGGATGCTCACGTTGCGGACAGGGTTCTTCTTGCGCTGATCGTTCATGGTCGGGGCGACTCCGTCAAATTCATCGAAGCGGGCATTCTACGCGCTTGCGCGCCCGCTGCGACGCGCCGTTTCCGGCCCCCCTTCCCCGCCCTCCCCCCGCCCTCGCAAGCTTTCATTTGATAATCGTTCCCATTTCGATCTAGAATCTCGAGTCTTTCATTTTGTAATGTTTCGGATCGCTCGGGCGGCAGGCGCGCTCCGGAACGCTCCCTTCGTCCACCTGCCCCTTCCGGAGTCTTCATGTCGAATCCGCGCACCCGCCTGCTGCCGCTTGCCGGCGCCCTCGCCCTTGCCGCCGCCGCTTTCGCGCCGCTGGCCCAGGCAGCCGAGGAAGTGAGCCTGTACACCACCCGCGAACCGAAGCTGATCCAGCCGCTCATCGACGCGTTCACGAAGCAGAGCGGCGTCAAGGTCAACACGGTGTTCGTGAAGGACGGCCTGCTCGAGCGTGTGAAGGCGGAAGGCGCGCAGTCGCCGGCCGACGTGCTGATGACGGTCGACGTCGGCAACCTGCTCGATCTCGTCGACGGCGGGCTCACGCAGCCGGTGCGCTCGAAGGCGCTCGACGACGCGATTCCCGCGAACCTGCGCGGCGCGAACGGCGACTGGTACGCGCTGTCGCTGCGCGATCGCGTGCTGTACGTCGAGAAGGACCTGAAGGTCGACGCGTTCCGCTACGAGGATCTCGCCGATCCGAAATGGAAGGGCAAGGTCTGCATCCGCTCGGGCCAGCACCCGTACAACACGGCGCTCGTCGCGGCGATGATCGCGCACGATGGCGAAGCGGCGACCGAGAAGTGGCTGCGCGGCGTGAAGGCGAACCTCGCGCGCAAGGCAACGGGCGGCGACCGCGACGTCGCGCGCGACATCCTCGGCGGCATCTGCGACGTCGGCCTCGCGAACGCTTACTACGTCGGTCACATGAAGAACGCGGAGCCCGGCAGCGACGCGCGCAAGTGGGGCGACGCGATCAAGGTCGTGCGGCCGACGTTCGCGAACGCGAAGAGCGGCGGCACGCACGTGAACATCAGCGGCGCGACGGTCGCGAAGCACGCGCCGCACAAGGCCAACGCGGTGAAACTGCTCGAGTACCTCGTGTCGCCGGAAGCGCAGGCGCTGTATGCGCAGGCGAACTACGAATACCCGGTGCGCGCGAACGTGAAGCTCGACCCGGTGATCGCCAGCTTCGGCACGCTGAAGATCGACCCGCTGCCGCTGGCGGACATCGCGAAGCATCGCAAGCAGGCGAGCCAGTTGGTCGACAAGGTCGGTTTTGACAACTGACGCAACCACCGCCGGCGCCGCGCGCCGCCCGCCCTGCCGGCTGCGCGTGTTGCCGCGCGCGGGCAGCCTGTGGCTGCTCGCGGCGCTGGCGATCGCCGCGGCGGTCGCGGCGCCGCTTGCGGTGCTCGTGGCCGCCGCGTTCGACGCCGATCTCGCGCACTGGCGCCATCTCGCCGAATTCGTGCTGCCGCAGGCACTCGTCAATACGCTGCTGCTGCTCGCGGGTGTCGGCACGATCGTGTCGATCGTCGGCACGGGCTGCGCGTGGCTCGTCACCGCGTATGACTTTCCCGGCCGCCGGATGCTGACGTGGGCGCTGCTGCTGCCGCTCGCGGTTCCCACCTACATCGTCGCATTCGCCTATCTCGACCTGCTGCACCCGATCGGCCCGGTACAGGGCGCGGTCCGCTGGCTGCTCGGCTTCGACAGCCCGCGCCAGTTCCGCCTGCCCGACCTGCGTTCGCTGCCCGGCGCGATCTTCGTGCTCGGCTTCGTGCTGTATCCCTATGTTTACCTGAGCACGCGCGCGATGTTCGTCACGCAGTCCGCGAGCCTGCTCGAAGCCGCGCGCACGCTCGGCGCGGGACGCATGGCCACGTTCTGGCGCGTCGTCGTGCCGCTCGCGCGGCCCGCGATCGCGGTGGGCGTGAGCCTCGCGCTGCTCGAAACGCTGAACGATATCGGCGCGTCGGAATTCCTTGGTGTGCAGACGCTGACCGTGTCCGTCTACACGACGTGGATCACGCGCTCCGATCTCGCCGGCGCCGCGCAGATCGCGCTCGCGATGCTCGCGATCGTCGTCGGCATGATCGTGCTCGAACGCTACGGACGCCGCCGCCAGCGCTATGCGCATGGCCGGCGCATGCGGCCGATCGCGCCGCGCCGCCTGACGGGCACGGCGGCCTTGGGCGCCGCGGTGCTCGGCTGGCTGCCCGTGCTGCTCGGCTTCGGCGCACCGGCCGCGTACCTCGCGGTCGAGACGGCCAAGCGGCTGCACCTGGTCGGCGGCGTATCCGCACAACTGATGACCGGGCTCGCGAACACACTGACGATCGCCACCGCCGCCACCCTCGCGACGCTCGTGTGCGGGCTCGTCGTCGCATGGGCGGCGCGCGCGCAACGCGACAGCGCCCGCGCCGGCCCGGCCCGCGTGGGCGCGAGAATCGCGAGCCTCGGCTATGCGGTGCCCGGCACCGTGCTCGCGATCGGCCTGCTGATCCCGTTCGCGGCGGCCGACCGGCTGTTCGGCGCGGCGCTCGGCCGCGACGGGCTGCTGCTGATGGGTTCGACCGCCGCGCTCGTGATCGCCTATACCGTGCGCTTTCTCGCGATCCAGGCCGGCAGCATCGAGGCCGGCCTCGCGCGCATCCCGCCGTCGCTGGAACAGGCGGCGCGCTCGCTCGGCGAGACGGCCGGCGGCACGCTGCGCCGCGTGCACCTGCCGCTGCTGCGGCCCGCGCTCACGACGAGCGCGCTGCTGGTGTTCGTCGACGCGATGAAGGAATTGCCGGCGACGCTGCTGCTGCGTCCGCTGAACTTCGACACGCTCGCGACCTGGCTGTATGCGGAAGCCGCGCGCGGCACCTACGAGGAAGGCGCGGTCGCCGCGCTCGCGATCGTGCTGGCCGGGCTCGTGCCCGTGATCCTGCTCGCCCGCACCCGCCACAAGATCGGAGCCTGACACCGTGAACCTGCTCGAACTCGACGACCTCTGCCTCGCCTACGACTCGCCGCACGGCCGCCGCACCGTGGTCGACGGGCTGAGCCTCGCGCTGCCGCGCGGCGACATCGGCTGCCTGCTCGGCGCGTCCGGCTGCGGCAAGACCACCGTGCTGCGCGCGATCGCCGGCTTCGAGCCGGTGCGCATGGGGCGCATCATCCTGGACGGCGTGCCCGTCGCGGCGCCATCGCTCGACGTGCCGCCCGAGCGGCGGCGCATCGGCATGATGTTCCAGGATTACGCGCTGTTCCCGCACCTGAGCGCGGCGGACAACGTCGCCTTCGGCCTGCGGCGCATGCCGAAGGCCGAACGGCGCCTGCGTGTCGCGGAGATGCTCGAACTCGTCGGCCTCGCCGATTCCGGCGGCGCGTATCCACACGAGCTGTCGGGCGGCCAGCAGCAGCGCGTCGCACTCGCGCGTGCGCTCGCACCGTCACCGGAGCTACTGCTGCTCGACGAACCGTTCTCGAATCTCGACGTCGATATGCGCGAGCGGCTTGCGTTCGAGCTGCGCGACATCCTGAAACGCACGGGCCACACCGCGATCCTCGTCACGCACAACCAGGCCGAGGCGTTCGCGATCGCCGACCGGATCGGCGTGATGAAGGACGGCCAGCTCGCGCAATGGGATACGCCGTACGCGCTGCATCACCATCCGGCCAGCGCGTTCGTCGCGGATTTCGTGCGCCGCGACGCGCTGGCCGACCAACGCGCGCGCGCACTGGCGCGCGGCCGCTGAACTCGCGGGCGCGACGCGCGCCCGCGTCGTTTCATCGCCGCGTTTCGTTGCTGCGCTTCATTGCCGCGTCAGGCCGGCTCGGCAAGATCGCGCACGGGCAGCGCAGTCGAATACTTGATCTGCTCCATCGCAAACGACGAGCTGACGTCGAACAGCGGCACCGCGCGAATCAACTGCTTGTAGACGCGGTCGTAATCGTCGATGCCGGTCACCACGACGCGCAGCAGGTAATCGGTCTCGCCGCTCATCCGGTACACCTCGACCACTTCCGGCATGTCGCGCACGGCCTGCGTGAAACGCTGCGCCCATTCCTCGGTGTGCTGGTTCGTGCGGATCGCGACGAACACGGTCGTGCCGACCCCGAGCTTGCGCGGATCGCACAGCGCAACCTGCGCGCGAATCGCGCCGGTTTCCTTGAGCCGCTGCACGCGCTTCCAGCACGGCGTCTGCGACAGGTTCACGCGCTGCGCCAGTTCCGCGATCGGCAGCGTGGCATCCGCCTGCAACAGCTCCAGCAGCTTGCGATCGATGGCGTCCATTTCTCCAGTCCCTCGTAGATAGAAATTTATTCTATTCATCCTGCACAACGGGGAACAATATGAAAACGGCTTCGCCGCGTCGACCGGTATAAATACCGATCCGGTACGCGCGCGGAGCGAGCGGATCCTCCGCCACACCGCACGCGCCAAATGAAACAGGCGATCCCGCCCGTGAAGGTGGAATCGCCTGGCGTTCCTGCACGTCGCGGCCAGCCCGGCGCTCACGCGCCACGGGCCAGCGTCAGCGCACCGCTCAATACGCGACCGTCGCGATCTCGTGCACGAAGCTGCCTTGCTCGAGCGCGTCGACGAACGCGATCGCGTAGTCTTCCGCCGAGATCTTGCTGTTGCCTTGCGCGTCCACGATCAGCTTGCCGACGCCCGTGCGGAACGTACCCGTCCGCTCGCCCGGGGCGATCAGCGCGGCCGGTGCGAAGAACGTCCAGTCGAGATCGCCGACCGTCTTCAGGTAGTCGAGCGCGTCGCGGTGCGCGAGCGCGACCGCCTTGTACGCTTCCGGGAAACCCTCGCTGTCGACGAGCTGCTTGCCCGGCGCAACTTCGAGCGAACCCGCGCCGCCCACCACCACGAGCCGCTTCAGCCCCGCCTGGCGCGTGCCGGCGACCAGCGCCTTCGCAGCGGCGACGACCTTCGCCGCATCATCCTGCTTCGGACCGTACGCGCTTGCGACGACGTCATGGCCCGGCAGCGCGGCCGCAATGCTGGCCGCGTCGAACAGGTCGGCCGCCTTCGCGGTGATGCCGTCGCCGGCTGCACCCGGATGGCGCGACAGCGCGGTCACGCGATGGCCGCGTCGTGCAGCTTCCGCGGCGATGCGCGAGCCGATCGTGCCGGTGGCGCCGAACAGCGCGATATTCAAGGTACGTTGCGTCATATCGATTCTCCAGTAAGAAAAATATGTAACGTAGTTAATTACATATAAGACCGAAAAAAACGGGGCAAAGCCCCCGTTGTGCCGGTCGCCACGCATCTCGCGCCGTCCGGCTTCCTGCCCTGCCGCCGCTCACCCGCCGGCGCGTGTCGCCTGCTGCGTGCGCTGCTCCAGATCCAGCACGTCGGCCGTGACGTCGGCCAGCGTGCGCGTGCCAAGCGATGCTTCCATCGCACGCTGCGCGTCGCCGATGTAGTCGATCAGCGCGCCCTGGATGTGCCGCCCGACGAGACACGCCGGATTCGGCGCCTCACGGTGCAGCGCAAACAGTTGCGCATCGTCGACCGCGCGATACACGTCGAGCAGCGTGATCGCGCCGGGCTCGCGCGCCAGCAGCGCACCGCCGCCCGCACCCAGTTGCGACGTGGTCAGCCCTGCGGCCGCCAGCATCGACAGCAACCGGCGGATCAGCGCCGGATTCGTGTTCACGCTGCCCGCGATGATGTCGGACGACAACGGCACGCCCTCCTGCATCGACAGCAAGGCAAGCACGTGGACGGCAAACGCGAACCGGCTGCTGGTATTCATTCCTGACTCACTTGACGACGCCGGCCCATCCCGCAGCCGGCGACATATGTAACTACTATAATTACATTTAGCGGATCATGCAAGCCCGCGTCACTCTCCGCTCGCGGGCTTGGCGCCCGACGCATTCTGCTGGCTCCACTGCTGGAGCTTCTTGCCGGCTTCGGCGATCTTCGCGCCGGCTTCGGAAGCCGCATGCGCGACGACCGCGGACGCGGCCGCGTCGATCTGCGCCTGCGCGGCGGATGCGAGGCCGCTCGCGGACAGCGGCGGCACGGCCGACGCCGCGGACGCGATGCCGGCCTTCGCGGCGTTGAGCTGCTGGTTGACGGTGCTCGCCACCTGGTCGAGCGCCTTGGCCGCATTGTTCGCGGCATCGGCGGCCGCGCTCGCGGCCGTATCGGGTTGCGTGACCGGCGCACCGGACTTCTCGCAGCCCGCGAGCAACAACAGCGCACCGGCGGCCACGGCCGCCAGTACGGACCCGGGCACGCGACGCGCCCGCGATGTCTTCATGTTCATCAGCAATCTCCGGCCGCGCGTCGCGCGGCCTCGTGGTTGGACCGACGTCGATGATACCGCCTGTGGAACAGGGCCAATCACGCGCCGTGATTAAAAATGGCTTTCAATTTCGGACTCGTCTGATTTAATCGAACACGCGAGGACACTAAAGTGGGCACGCTTCAATCCGCTTTGGACGCCCCTTTTTTCTCATGAATTTTCTCGTCGACTGGCTCATCGCCCTGGCCGCCGTGCTCGCCGCCACCCTGTTCCTGTGCCTGCGCCCGCCGTCGCCGCACCGCCTGGCCGAATCCGGGCGCCCACGCCGCGTCGCGTCCGCGCGCCTGCTCACGCAGGCCGTGATCGGCTTCTGGACGGCCGCGCTGATCGTCGCGGAAGGCATCCTCGGCCCCACCGCCGACGGGCAGTCGCTTGCAGGCTTCGCGGCACTCGCGTTTGCCGCCCTCGGGCTGACGACCGTCGCCGCCTACTGGTCCGCGTGCGCGCTGCGGCTGCGCCGGCCGCCGCTGCTGTTCCCGCGTCACTGATGCGCCGGAACGGTGCGCAGCGACATACCTTCGCGCACCACGACGCACCACACCGTGCCAATCGGCACATTACACGCACCAGTTCCGCACGTGTCGCACCACACACGTGCACCCCGCATCACATCGCATCCGCATCGGCCGCGCCCCCTTCCCGTGCACGATTCACCGGATTGCCGCACCACACGGTGTTGAAGCACCAACTCCACGCAGCCGTTCACCAAGTTGGCTCGATACTTGCGTTCCTCGCCCGTTTTTTGCGCAAGGAAGCCACGGCATGGATGGTCTGAAATCCGGCGTCGATACACTGTTCCTGTTGATCGGCGCCGTCATGGTGCTCGCGATGCACGCGGGCTTTGCTTTTCTCGAACTCGGCACGGTCCGCAAGAAGAACCAGGTCAACGCGCTCGTGAAGATCCTGGTCGACTTCTCGGTGTCGACGCTCGCGTATTTCTTCATCGGCTACACGATCGCGTACGGCGTCGAGTTCTTCGACGACATCGGCACGCTGTCGCAGCACAGCGGCTATGCGCTCGTGCGCTTCTTCTTCCTGTTGACCTTCGCGGCGGCGATCCCCGCGATCGTGTCCGGCGGCATCGCCGAACGCGCGAAGTTCAATCCGCAGCTCGTGGCGACGCTGATCATCGTCGGCTTCATCTATCCGTTCTTCGAAGGGATCGCCTGGAACGAACGCTTCGGCGTGCAGGCCTGGCTCACGCACGCGTTCGGTGCGCCGTTCCATGATTTCGCGGGTTCCGTCGTCGTGCACGCGTTCGGCGGCTGGGTCGCGCTGCCGGCCGTGCTGCTGCTCGGCGCGCGCCACGGCCGCTATGCGAAGGACGGCCGGATCGCCGCGCACCCGCCGTCGAACATCCCGTTCCTCGCGCTCGGCGCGTGGGTGCTCGCGGTCGGCTGGTTCGGCTTCAACGTGATGAGCGCGCAGACGCTCGACAAGATCAGCGGCCTCGTCGCCGTGAACTCGCTGATGGCGATGGTGGGCGGCACGCTCGCCGCGTGGATGGCCGGCCGCAACGACCCGGGCTTCACGTACAACGGGCCGCTCGCGGGCCTCGTCGCGGTGTGCGCGGGCTCCGACGTGATGCACCCGATCGGCGCGCTCGTCACGGGCGCCGCGGCCGGCGCGCTGTTCGTCGCGATGTTCACCTGCGTGCAGAACAAGTGGCGCATCGACGACGTGCTCGGCGTGTGGCCGTTGCACGGCATGTGCGGCGCGCTCGGCGGCCTCGCGGCCGGCGTGTTCGGCCTGCCCGCGCTCGGCGGTCTCGGCGGCGTGTCGTTCATGTCGCAGCTCGTCGGCACGCTCGGCGGCATCGCGATCGCGACCGCGGGCGGCACGCTCGTCTACGGCGCGCTGAAAGCGACCGTCGGGCTGCGCCTCGACCGCGAAGCCGAGTTCGACGGCGCGGACCTGTCGATCCACCGCATCTCGGCGACGCCCGAACGCGATTGAGCGCAAACGCTTGCGACCGGCGGCCGTCCGTTCACCTGACGGCCGCCCGACACATTATTACGCTTTCAATTCAAAAAACTTTCATCTAGCGTCCCTACACTTCCGTCCAGTTTTCAATTTGCCTTCGCCGAGCTTGCCGACCGCCTGCTTCGCGAAGGCCATTCTTCCAACAACTGAAACTGGACTCCACATGCCCGCGTTGCCCAATACTTCCCGTCGTCAGGCCCTGAAGATCCTCGCCGGCGCGCCGATGCTTCCGCTTTCCGGCCTCGCGCTGCCGGCCCTGCTGACGGGTTGCGGCGGCGACGACAATCCGGCGTCGACGCCGGCCCCGGTCGCCGCCGCGTACACGTCGGCGACGTTCTCGGCGATGGCCGCCCCGACGCTCGACAACGCGGCCGCGATGGCCACGACGACGGTCGGCTCGACGCTGTCGGTGTCCTTCTCTGACGGCTCGGCGCGCAACTTCAAGCTGGCGTACCGGCCGTTCTTCGTGACGGGCGACCTGGTGCCGGACGGCAAGGGCGGCACGACGCTCGCGGGCGGCTACTACGACATCAACAACCAGCCGATCATCGACCGCTCGGTGGCCGGCAAGGAACGCCAGTTCTATTCCGACTGCCCGGACGGCAGTTCGCTGCTGACGCTGAAGAACGCGAACGTGCCCGGCGTGAAGGGCAACACGGTGTTCGCCGTCGTGCAGTTCGAATACACGACGCGCGACCAGGCCAGCGCATCGCAATACGGCCAGCTGCCTTCGCCGATCGCGGTGCTGACGCTCGACCAGGATCCGGCCAACGGCGCGCTGAAGGTCGTCAAGTACCACAACGTCGACACGTCGAAGGCGCACGGGCTGTGGATCACGTGCGGCGCGAGCCTGTCGCCGTGGGGCACGCACCTGTCGAGCGAGGAGTACGAGCCGGACGCGACGAAGGTCGCGACCGACGCGCAGTTCAAGGCGTTCAGCAAGAACACCTTCGGCGACGAGACGAAGGCGAACCCCTACCACTACGGCCACCTGCCCGAGATCACCGTGAATCCGGACGGCACGGGCAGCGTGAAGAAGCACTACTGCCTCGGCCGCATCTCGCACGAGCTGATCCAGGTGATGCCGGACCAGCGCACCGTGATGATGGGTGACGACGCCACCAACGGCGGCCTGTTCATGTTCGTCGCCGACAAGGCGGCCGACCTGTCGGCCGGCACGCTGTACGTCGCGAAGTGGACGCAGACGTCGTCCGCCGGCGCGGGCACCGCGACGCTCACGTGGATCAAGATCGGCCACGCGACCAGCAGCGAGATCGAAGCGCTCGCGAACACGCTGAAGGCGTCGGACATCATGGACCTGGTGACTACCGACCCGAACGATGCGAGCTACACGAAGATCCACTTCGGCGGCAAGTTCAACTGGATGCGCGTCAAGCCGGGGATGGAAAAGGCGGCCGCGTTCCTCGAGACGCACCGCTACGCGGCGCTGCTCGGCGGCAGCATGGCGTTCACGAAGCTCGAAGGCACGACCGTGAACGCGAAGGACAAGATCGTCTACACGGCGATGTCGCGGATCGAGACGTCGATGGTCAAGGGCAATGCGGTGTCGCGCGACGTCGCGGTCGACAAGAAGATCGCCGCGGGCGCCGTCTATGCACTGAACCTGAAGGGCAGCCAGCGCGACACGACGGGCAGCGCGATCGACAGCGAATGGGTGCCGGTCGACATGGGCGCGCCGGCCGCGCTCGTCGGCGAGGATCTCGCCGCGGCCGACGCGCTCGGCAACCTCGCGAACCCGGACAAGATCGCCAACCCGGACAACCTGAAGTTCTCCGAAAAGCTGCGCACGCTCTTCATCGGCGAAGACTCGGGCATGCACGTGAACAACTTCCTGTGGGCCTACAACGTCGACACGAAGTCGCTCGTGCGCGTGCTGTCGTGCCCGGCCGGCGCCGAATCGACGGGCCTGCACGCGGTCGACGAGATCAACGGCTGGACCTACATCATGAGCAACTTCCAGCACGCGGGCGACTGGGAATCGCCGCTGCACGACAAGGTCAAGCCGACGCTCGATCCGCTCGTGCGCGCGAACTTCAAGGACCGCTTCGGCGCCAGCGTCGGCTACCTGACCGCCGAGCAGACCAGCATCAAGCTCGCGAAGGCCTGACCGGGCGCGCGAGGCGGACCTGTCCCCTAACCGGGCGTCCCTGACCAGGCGTCCCTTTCTTCACCACGTTCATTCGTCGGCGCTCCACGCCGGTTTATGCGCGATGCCCGTGTGGGCATCGCGCTTTTTTTCGTCGTCCATCAACGCAGACCGGACCGCGCCTGCCCCGGCAGGTATCCGCCCGCGAACCCGGAAAGGCTCGGGAAGCTGCCCACCGACGCAGATGCAGGCGCGGGCGTGGAAGCGGACGCACCGTCGGCCGGCGCGATCAGGCCGGGGGCGAGATAAAGGAAGCGCCACTTTCCGTAGGTTTCCTCGCCTTCGAAATCCACATACCGAGGCGGAAATCCCGCGCGCTTGATCGTCGCCAGATCCGAGCTGCTGTAGATGCCGTAGAAGCGATCGGCGCGCCACAGGAATCCCCAGTCGTTCCGACCGGTGACCGGATCGGGATACGCGCGGCGCAGATGATGGATCGGCTTCGGAAAGCGGCTGTCTTCCAGCAGGTCGTCGACGGTTTCCGGATAGGCGCGCGCCAGCCGGTAGTAGTGGACGATCGCCCTCCGGTACTGATCGCCGACGAACAGCAGTTGCCGCTCCTGCTCGCGGCGACGCTGCAACGACCAGACATCCAGCGCGCCCGCCAGCGCGATCGACATCAGCATCAGCGCGATCAGCAGCGCCAGCAGCACGAGCCCGCGCTGACGCGCGGTGCACGGGCGGCCGCGCATCGCCCGCGCGACGACGTGCGCGGCTCGGCCGGCCTGGCTCATTTCGGCACGCTCATCGCAGCGGGCTGCGCAGCCTGTGCGCTGCTCGCGGGCGCCACGTCGTAGACGCCCGGCTTGGTCTCGTCCGACGACGCGATCGCCGCCCACTTGTCGTCGCCGTTCACCGGATCGAACGGGACCGCGCGCAGATAATGTTTCGAGACCAACTCGTCGATCGTTTCGGGATACTGACCGTTGTCACCGTAGTACTGGTCGATCGCGTTGCGCATCACCGCGATGTTCTGTTGCCGGACCTGCTCCTTGCCGCGCTCGATGCTGTGCATGTAACGAGGCACCGCCAGCGTCAGCAGCAGGCCGATGATGGCCATCACGACCACGATCTCGATCAGCGTGAAGCCGCGAGTCCTGCGGATGCGAGCGGGGTTCATGATCACCGTCACCATTGTTTGTACGGGATGCCGTTGATGCCGACACGCGCGGATTTCGAGGTCACGTCGAACACGTCCTTGCCGGCCTCGGCGCTCCCGGATATCCCGCCGGCCGCGGGATCGCCCGCCGCCGGGTCCGGCGGCGTTCCATAGGCGCGCACGTCCCAGGTCTCCTCGGCGGGCGTATCGGGATCGCCGGCGAAGAACGGATCGCGCGGCACCCGGCGCAGGAACATCATCAGGCCGCCCTTCGGATCCCTCGCGTTCTTCACGCCCGTCACCAGCACGGCCAGCGACGGAGGATAGCCGGACGCTTCCGGTTCCTTGTCGATCTGCCCCGCGTCGCTCGCATCCTTGTACGCATCGACCGCGGTGCGGATCTCGCGCAGCGCGGCGCCGAGTTCCTGCTCCTTCTGGCGCTGCACGATCAGTTCGGAAAACGGCATGATCGCGAACGCAAGAATGCCGACGAGCGCGAGCGTGATCACCATCTCGATCAGCGTGAAGCCCCGCTGACCGGGATGATGGGGGCCGCCGACGCGCGCTATACGAAGGTTGCTGCCCCTGTTGCACCCGCTGCCCCTGCTGGCCGGATCACGCGAACCGCCGTGCCGGCTCGCTGACCTGGCCGAACGGCCAGCCTGGACGCATCCGCTTGCGG
>NZ_VWWH01000027.1:0-74776 GCF_011753045.1 Burkholderia sp. Ap-955 | reverse complement strand
CGCGGCGCCGCGCGCCTCGGGCGGCAGCGGCCGCGCGGGCACCGCACGCCAGAAGCCGCCGCGCGCGACGAGCAGCACGATCCAGATCATCAGCGACAGGCCGGACACCAGGAATGCAAGAACCAGCATCATCGGCGCGCCTCCTGTCGGGCGCCGGCATCGGCAAAACTAATAGGGGTCAGGAACACAACGCCCGAAACCGCGCGGGCGGCCGGGCAATACGCGTAAGAATCGACGGTCATCGAATGGCCTTGAAATGAGCGCGACGCCGGGCAGCCGGAGCGGCTGCCCGCGAAACCGCGTAGTTTACTGGGTTCCGCGCGCGCCAGCGCCGACGCGGTTCTCCCGCAAATGCAACACGCCAGAAACAGCACCAGAGCAAGGACTTCCCGATAGAGTTAAAATGCGCGATTAATTCGGGGTTCCGGGGCCTGGCCGGCCGGTTCGTTCCTGCCTTCATAACATCAAGCCGGGGCGAGCAAGCGCGTGCCAAGCGCCTCGAACCCCGGCGTCTGTCGTCGGAGTTCGCTCACTTATGCGAGTCATCCTTGCCCAGCCCCGCGGCTTTTGTGCGGGGGTTGTCCGTGCGATCGAGATCGTCGATCGCGCGCTGCAACAGCACGGTGCGCCGGTCTATGTGCGTCATGAGATCGTGCATAACCGGCATGTCGTCGAAAATCTGCGTAATAAAGGGGCCCGATTCGTTGAGGAACTCGACGAGGTGCCCCACGGCGCTGTCGCGATCTTCAGCGCGCACGGTGTCGCCCAGACGGTCGAGCGCGACGCGGAAACGCGCGGGCTCGACGTGCTCGACGCGACCTGCCCGCTCGTCACGAAAGTGCACGTGCAGGGCCGCCAGTATGTCGCGGCGGGCCGCCGGCTGATCCTGATCGGCCATGCGGGCCACCCGGAAGTCGAGGGTACGATCGGCCAGATTCCGGCCGAGGTGATCCTCGTGCAGAGCGAAGCCGAAGTCGATACGCTGACGCTGCCCGTCGACACGCCGGTCGCGTACATTACGCAGACCACGCTGTCGGTCGACGATACGCGCGGCATCATCGAAGCGCTGCAGCGCCGGTTCACCGACCTCGTCGGCCCGGACACGCGCGACATCTGCTACGCGACGCAAAATCGCCAGGCCGCCGTGCGCGAGCTGAGCGAACAGGTTGACGTGCTGCTGGTCGTCGGTGCGACGAACAGCTCGAACTCGAACCGCCTGCGCGAAATCGGCACCGAAAGCGGTGTGCCGAGCTACCTCGTCGCCGACGGTTCGGAAGTAAAGGCAGAATGGTTCGCGAATGCGCAGACCGTGGGCCTGACCGCCGGGGCGTCCGCGCCCGAGGAGATGGTCGAAGATGTCATCGGCGCGTTGCGCGCGCTGGGTCCCGTCGACGTCACGACGATGGCGGGCCGTGAGGAAAAAGTCGAATTCAAGCTGCCGGCGAAGCTCACGCAAGCTGTCGCCCGCGAAGTTTAAGGAGGACATCTCTTGTCTATTCCGCTGCTCCAGCAAGTCCGCGTCGGCGCGTACATCACGCGCCAACACCTGTCCGGCAACAAACGCTATCCGCTCGCGCTGATGCTCGAGCCGCTGTTCCGCTGCAACCTCGCGTGCAACGGCTGCGGCAAGATCGATTACCCGGACCCCATCCTGAACCAGCGCCTGTCCGTCCAGGAATGCCTGGAAGCGGTCGACGAGTGCGGCGCACCGATCGTGTCGATCGCAGGCGGCGAGCCGCTGCTGCACAAGGAAATGCCGGAAATCGTCCGCGGCATCATGAAGCGCAAGAAGTTCGTCTACCTCTGCACGAACGCGCTGCTGATGGAAAAGAAGATGGACGACTACCAGCCGAGCCCGTACTTCGTCTGGTCGGTCCACCTCGACGGCGACGCGCAGATGCACGACCACTCGGTGTCGCAGGAAGGCGTGTACGACAAGGCAGTCGCGGCCATCAAGGAAGCGAAGCGCCGCGGCTTCCGCGTGAACATCAACTGCACGCTGTTCAACGATGCGATCCCCGAGCGCGTCGCGAAGTTCTTCGATACGCTGAAGCCGATCGGCGTCGACGGCATCACCGTGTCGCCGGGCTACGCGTACGAGCGCGCGCCGGATCAGCAGCACTTCCTGAACCGCGACAAGACGAAGAACCTGTTCCGCGAAATCCTGAAGCGCGGCGAAGGCGGCAAGCGCTGGTCGTTCAGCCAGTCGTCGCTGTTCCTCGACTTCCTGGCCGGCAACCAGACGTACAAGTGCACGCCGTGGGGCAACCCGGCGCGTACGGTGTTCGGCTGGCAGAAGCCGTGCTATCTGGTCGGCGAAGGTTACGTGAAGACCTTCAAGGAACTGATGGAAGACACGAACTGGGACAACTACGGCGTCGGCAACTACGAGAAGTGCGCGGACTGCATGGTCCACTGCGGCTTCGAAGCGACCGCCGTGATGGACACGATGGCCCATCCGCTGAAGGCGTTCGCCGTGAGTCGCAAGGGCATCAAGACCGACGGCCCGTTCGCTCCGGACATTCCGATCGACAAGCAGCGCCCGGCCGAGTACGTGTTCTCGCGTCACGTCGAGATCAAGCTCGAGGAAATCCAGCGCGCCGGCAAGGGCAAGCTGCAAAAGGCGGCGAAGCCGGCAGCGGCGGCTTAAGCGGGTTTCGCTACGCGGGGGCTGGCGCCTCCGCGACGGCGGGAAAAAATGAAGCGCCACGGAGTCCGCTCCGTGGCGCTTTTGTTTTGACGGACGTCGTCATGGGCCAGGACGGATCGGCACACGCATGCATATCTGTGTGCATGTGCTGCTCGCCTAGTGTCTCGATTCCGCCGCCGCGATCAACTGCCATGCGGTCGGGCCGGGATCGAGCAACGGGTCGGACGGCGGATCGAGATCGTGCCGATGTGTGTCCTCGGACGGCAGCGTCTGCCCCTTCGCAATGCCTATCTCGTCGCCGCACACGGTGCATCGATAGATGCCCGCGATCGTCACTTCGCTGCCCGGCGGCAGGTTCTCGCTGAATGCGCGGCCGCTTCCGCACGTGAAGTAGCCGCCTGCCCTGTA
Source organism: Burkholderia sp. Ap-955 (assembly GCF_011753045.1). NCBI lineage: Bacteria > Pseudomonadati > Pseudomonadota > Betaproteobacteria > Burkholderiales > Burkholderiaceae > Burkholderia > Burkholderia sp. Ap-955. The sequence continues at coordinate 71,718 of NZ_VWWH01000027.1, read as the reverse complement.
TAGCGCCATCGCTCCTCCTGACCGAAACGAATGCATTCGCGCCGACACGCACGATCGTCGCAAACGCGAGGATGGATCGTCATCGACCGAGCCCGTTCGGCTCACGTGATGACATTAGACGGCGAGCGTCAGCCCCTGTGAATGGGACGAGTATGAAACACGGGCCGGGCATCGGTCGGGATGCTGCCGCTCAATGCAGAGCGGCCGATTCCCGCATCTTCGCCGCTGCCTGCGCGACGAGCCCCGGCTGCTCCGCAGAGGCGAACGAGCACACATGGCGCCACAGCTCGGCGAGCCGGTGCCGCGTGAGCGTCGCGACGCACGCATCGTTCGCGGCGAGCACGCGCTCGAGCACCGCGCATTCGTCGTCGTACAGCGTCCATGCGCCGCTTTGCTCGGCGCGCGCCACGCTCGCGTCGAGCACGCGCTCCGCGTCGACGCACAGGTCGATGCTCGCATCCGGGGCAGCCGCGTCGTCGAGCGCGAGGAACACCAGGTAGACGCTCGTACGCAGCCGCATCAGCAACGCTTCGTTGCCGTGCTCGCCGCGCAGCGCGACGAGCGCCATGTGGCATTTCAGCGAGATGTCGCGCACATGTGCGGGCGGCAGCGGCAGCAACCACTCGCGGGTCAGCGGCACGTGGCGACGGCCTTTCCGGACGGCCTTCATGATCCGCCCTCGCTTGCCGCAACGTCGTCCGTGTCGAACGCCGGGCACGCGGTGCGGCACGCGACGGCGCCGCGGCCTGCGCCGCGATGGCCGTTCGCGCGGCGCCGCACGCCGGACACGTCGTCGCGCCGCCGCATCGCGCACACGTCCGGCAGCCGGCGGATCGTCGACGCGCGCAACGCGTCGGGGAATCGGTTAGCGCATGCCATGCTCGTCTCCTGCTTCAGAATGTGTTCTCGCCCTTCAGGTAGTACGCGGTCTTCACGAAGAACGCCTTGACCGGATGACCGCCCTGCACGTCGCGCGCGGCGCGTGCTTCCATCGCAGCCCGCTCTTCGCGCGACCGGTCCGGCACCGGATTGTGGACACGTTCGAGCGCGCGCTGCATCGCGAGCGGATAGTTCTGGTTGCCGGCCGACGTCGCGCGATAGCCGGCGCGCGTCATCTGTATCAGTTGTGCGTCAGTCTCGGCACGCGCCGCCGACCAGCTCGACAGTGCGGCATTCGGTGCACCGTCGGGAACGACCGATTGCGCAAAGCTGACGGCGGGCAGCGCAGCGAGTGCGCACGAAAGTACCGCAACGGGAACGAGGGATCGCATAGTGGCCTCCAGGTGGTTGTGCCCGCATCGATCATGTTCGACGATGCGTTGAAACCATCGTATGACGCGCTGCATTTCGTATGAATAGCCGATTCTGCAATTGATATTTTCGGCTTCGACATCCGGTGCGCAATCCGCGTCATGCGCGAATCCCGCCAAACAGGAATTTCTTTATTTCATTCAACGCGCTGATCGCATTTGTTCAGACGATCCGAAGCAGCGCACGCAGCGCCTTTTTCAATTTCCGAAATGACGTGTTGCCAATGCGATCACGGCCGGCGTATCTGCCGACAAGGCTTCCGGCGTGATATCGCGCGTGCGGACACCTCAATCGCTGGCCCGATTGAATCGAACGTTTCTCGTGATTCAGGACAAGTCATCGCGTCCGGATTGCCGGATCGCGATACGACGCGCGCAGCAAGGACGCGCGATAATCACGCATCGGCCGTTTCGCACGGCACCTCATGCATTCCCATTTCTATCGAGTCCTTTCATGGCTGCCCTCGACACCACCGCCATCCACAGTTGGCACGCGCACGTCTATTTCGATGCGGCCAGCCGCGACGCGGCCTGGGCGTTTCGCCAGGTCGTCGACGAACGGTTCGGCGCGGTCATCGAACTCGGCCGCTTTCACGAACGCCTCGTCGGCCCGCATCCGGCCTGGTCGTACCAGATCGCGTTCGACGCCGCGCGCTTCGACGAGATCGTGCCGTGGCTCGTGCTGAACCACGGCGCGCTCGATATCTTCCTGCATCCGAATACGAACGACGAACTGCGCGACCATCGCGATTGCGCGGTGTGGATCGGGAAGTCGTACGAGCTGAATCTCGACGCGCTGGCCGGATAGCGGCCGGCACGCGGCCGCCCGCGCCGCGGCGACATCCACGTTTCGGGTCGACGTGAAACGTCCCGCGGCGGCGCGCCCATACAGTGGGTTCCGTTATCGATGCTTCCGGAACCCGCCATGTCACACGCCCACGCCGATGTCCGGCACATTCATGAAGGCTGGCACGCGGCCGTCGTCGCACGCGACGTCGATGCGCTGATGGCGCTGTATGCCGACGACGCGGTGCTCGAAACGCCGCTCGTCGTCGCCACGTTGCCCGAACACGGCTCGGGCGTGCTGCACGGCAAGGCCGCGATCGGCGCATTCTTCGCGGCGGCCCTGCGCAATCCGGGCAACACGCTCGGGCGCTGGTACCGCAGTGGTCTGTTCTTCTCGAACGGCCGCCAGCTCGTCTGGGAATACCCGCGCGCCACGCCGGACGGCGACCAGGTCGATCTCGTCGAGGTGATGGACCTGCGCGACGGGTTGATCGCGCATCATCGCGTGTACTGGGGGTGGGTCGGGTTCAATGCGCTGCGGGCCGCCACACCGTCGCCCGAACGCGCATGACGGCCGCCGCACCGGATCGGGCCGCCGCGCACCGTGTGCTCGCCGCGACCTGCGTGAGCTACACGCTCGTGCTGCTCGACGCGTCCATCGTCAACGTCGCGCTCACCGACATCGCCCAAACATTCGGCAGCCGCGTGGCCGGCCTGCAGTGGATCGTGAACGCGTACACGCTCGCGTTCGCGAGCCTGCTGATGACGGGCGGCACGCTCGGCGACCGGCTCGGCGATCGCGACGTCTATATCGCCGGGCTCGCGGTATTCGTCGCCGCGTCGGCGCTGTGCGGCGTCGCACCGACCCTCCCGACGCTCGCGATCGCCCGCGCGTTGCAAGGCGTCGGCAGCGCGATGCTGGTGCCCTGCTCGCTCGCGCTGCTCAATCGCGCCTTCCCCGAACCGGCCGCGCGCGCGTCGGCGATCAGCCTGTGGATGGGCTGCGGCGGTATCGCGATGGCGTCGGGCCCGTTGATCGGCGGCCTGCTGATCCATCTGTTCGGATGGCGCAGCCTCTTCTTCGTGAACCTGCCGCTCGGGCTGGCCGGCATCTGGCACGGCCGCTCGGTCGTGCGCGCCGCCGTCGTCGACGCATCGCGGCATTTCGACTGGGGCGGCCAGGCCGCGGCCATCGTTGCGATCGCGGCACTGATCGGCACGCTGATCGAAGGCCCGTCGCTCGGCTGGCGCTCGGCGCCGATCATCGGCGGCGCGGTGACGAGCGTCGTCGCGTGGAGCGCGTTCATCGTGATCGAAGCGCGACGCCGCGAACCGATGCTGCCGCTCGCGTTCTTCCGCAACCGGCTGTTCGCCGGATCGACGGTCGTGTCGATGGCGTCGGCGTTCGTGTTCTACGGCTTGCTGTTCGTACTCAGCCTGTTCTATCGGCAAGTCCGCAGCGCCAGCCCGCTCGACACGGGGCTCGCGTTCCTGCCGATGACCGCGATGGTCGCACTCGGCGGGCTGTGTTCGGGCAGGCTGGTTGCGCGCTTCGGCGCGCGCGGCTCGATGTGTGCGGCGTTCGCGCTCTATGCGGCCGGCGCGCTCGGCATGACGGGCATCGGTGCGGCTACGCCTGCGTGGCTCGCCGTCGCGCCGATGCTCGCGATCGGCTTCGCATCGGGATTCATCTCGCCGGCCGCGACGTCGCCGGCGCTCGGGACGGTCGACCAGCACCGCGCCGGCGTGGCGGCGGCCGCGCTGAACGCGGCGCGGCAGAGCGGATCGGCGCTTGGGGTGGCGATTTTCGGTGCGTGTATCGCGACGCTGCAGCCGTTTCCGGCGGCGATGCGGGTGGCCCTCGGCATCGCGACCGGATTGTCGGCGCTCGCCGCGACGACGTGGTGGATCACCACGCGGCCGATACCGGTAACCGGCGAACCGGCCACGCCACTGCGGACTGCCACGCGCCGCTAGCGCATGCGGTGGCAGATGCGCCGGCTGCTCATCGCCTCGGGATCAGTGCGGCACGCCACTCATGCGACATACATCGCGACACTGACGAACTGGCACAGGCTCCCGGCCAGCACGAACAGATGCCAGATGCCGTGCCCGTGGCGAATGCGTTCATCGTTGATGAAGAAGTAGATCCCCGCGCTGTAGATCAGGCCGCCGGCCACCAGCCATGCGGTACCGACCGGCGGAAGCGCGTGGATCAACGGGCGCACCGCGACGAGCGCGAGCCAGCCCATCGCCACGTACAGGATCATCGACAGCAGGCGCGTGCGCCGCCCGAGCGTCAGCTCCTGCACGATCCCGAACACGGCCAGCCCCCAGCTCACGCCGAACAGCGACCAGCCCCACGGGCCGCGCAGCGTGACCAGCGTGAACGGCGTGTAGCTGCCGGCAATCAGCAGGTAGATTGCCGAGTGGTCGCACTTCTGCAGGATCGCTTTCAGGCGCGGATTGCGCACGCTGTGGTACAGCGTCGAAATCGCATAGAGCAGGATCAGCATCGCGCCATACACGCTGAAGCTCACCACTTTGTAGGGGTCGCCTTCGAGCGCGCCCATCGTCACGAGCGCCACGAGACCCACCACCGACAGCACCGCGCCGACGAGATGGGAAATGCTGTTGAAACGCTCACCGACATGCACGACGTGTTCTCCTGCGGGTTCATCGGGAAATGAGAGAACCCTATGATACCGGCCGGCGGATTTGCCGTGCTGCGCTCAGGCAAACGGCGAAGCGCGCCGCCGGCCCGCCAAAGAAAAAAGCGCCGCGACATGCATCGCGGCGCTTCCCTTTCGATGACCGAACTGCCTGGACAGCCCGGTTCAACAGCATTTCCCCGCACCCGACCCGTACCGCGCATTCTGACGCTCGCGGAAGAATTCCTCATACGTCATCGGCTCGCGGTCCGGATGGGTCGCGCGCATGTGCGCGACGTAGGTGTCGTAGTCGGGCAGGCCGACCATCAGCCGCAACGCCTGCCCGAGGTAACGCCCCGCGCTGCGCAGGTCGCTGCCAAGATCGCTGAACATCGCGGCCTCCCCTTAACGTCCGCTGCCGAGCGCCTGCGCGGCCGGCATCGCTTCGTACGGCGTCTCGCGCACCGTCGGCTTCGACTCGCGGCGCGCGCGCAGCACGGCGATCACGCCGTACACCGCGATCGCCACGACGACGAAGATGAACAGCCCGGCCAGCGCCGCATCGATGTAGTCGTTGAAGATGATCCGCTTCATCTGCGCGATCGACTTCGCCGGCGCGAGCACCTTGCCTTCGTCCACCGCGGCCTGCAGCTTCGCGGCGTGCGCGAGGAAGCTGACCTTCGGGTTCGCGTCGAAGATCTTCTGCCAGCCGGCGGTCAGCGTGCAGATCAGCAGCCACGCGGTCGGCACGATCGTCACCCATGCATAGCGCTCGCGCTTCATCTTGAACAGCACGACGGTGCCGAGCACCAGCGCGATCGCGGCGAGCATCTGGTTCGAGATGCCGAACAGCGGCCACAGCGTGTTGATGCCGCCGAGCGGATCGACCACGCCCTGGTACAGGAAGTAGCCCCACGCGGCCACGCACAGCGCGGTGGCGACCAGGTTCGCGGGCAGCGACTCGGTGCGCTTGAGCGCCGGGTGGAACGTGCCGAGCAGGTCCTGCAGCATGAAGCGGCCCGCGCGCGTGCCGGCATCGACGGCCGTCAGGATGAACAGCGCCTCGAACAGGATCGCGAAGTGATACCAGAACGCCATCATCGCTTCGCCGCCGATCACCTGGTGCAGGATGTGCGCCATGCCGACGGCCAGAGTCGGCGCGCCGCCCGCGCGGGCGATGATCGTCGTTTCGCCCACGGCCTTCGCGGTTTGCGTCAGCATGTCGGGCGTCAGTACGAAGCCCCATTGCGTGACCGTATTGGCCACTGCTTCCGGCGTCGAGCCGAGCACGGCGGCCGGTGCGTTCATCGCGAAGTAGATACCCGGTTCGATCACGCAGGCAGCGACCAGCGCCATGATCGCAACGAACGATTCCATCAGCATCGCGCCGTAACCGATGAAGCGCGCGTTGGTTTCGTTGTCGATCAGCTTCGGCGTCGTGCCCGACGAGATCAGCGCGTGGAAGCCCGACACGGCACCGCACGCGATCGTGATGAACAGGAACGGGAACAGGTTGCCCGACCACACCGGGCCGGTGCCGTCGACGAACTTCGTCAGCGCGGGCATCTTCAGTTCCGGCGCGACGACCAGGATGCCGATCGCGAGGCCGAGGATCGTGCCGATCTTCAGGAACGTCGACAGGTAGTCGCGCGGCGCGAGCAGCAGCCACACCGGCAGCACCGATGCGACGAAGCCGTAGCCGATCAGGATCCACGTGAGCTGCGTGCCCGTGAACGTGAACCATGCGGCGAGCGTCGGCGAATCGTGCACGTGCTGGCCGAACGCGATCGACGCCATCAGCAGCACGAAGCCGATGATCGACACTTCGCCAATGCGGCCCGGACGGATGTAGCGCGTGTAGACGCCCATGAACAGCGCGATCGGGATCGTCGCGGCGACGGTGAACGTGCCCCACGGCGAATTGGTCAGCGCCTTCACGACGATCAGCGCGAGCACGGCGAGGATGATCACCATGATCAGGAACGCGCCGAACAGCGCGATCACGCCGGGCACCGTGCCGAGCTCCATCTTGACGAGATCGCCGAGCGAGCGGCCGTCGCGGCGCGTCGAGATGAACAGCACGATGAAGTCCTGCACCGCGCCGGCAAACACGACGCCGGCCAGGATCCACAGCATGCCGGGCGTGTAGCCCATCTGCGCGGCGAGCACGGGCCCGACGAGCGGGCCGGCGCCGGCGATCGCGGCGAAGTGATGGCCGAACAGCACGTACTTGTTGGTCGGCACGTAGTCGAGGCCGTCGTTGTACTTGACGGCCGGCGTCATCCGCAGCCCGTCGAGCTGCATGACCTTGCTGGCGATGAAACGGCTGTAGAAGCGATACGCGATCAGATACACGCAGACTGCGGCGATCACGATCCAGAGGGCACTGACGCGCTCGCCGTGTGCGAGTGCGATCGTGCCGAACGCGAACGCGCCGAGCAGCGCGACCGCGATCCAGAGCAGGGTACTGGAAGCCCGATTCATGGCGTCTCCTGGTCTCCAATGTGGTTTTAGATGGCATGCGGCGAGGGGCCGCACACACGTGACGTCGATGCGTCGTGCCACGGTCTCGCGGAGACCGGGGCGATGGGCCGTAGTATTCCGCGCGACCGGGGCGGCTTACAAGCGGATAACTACGTATGCGAAGCTACGTAGAATTACGTAGATGCACAGTGCGGGCACGCCGTCGTGCGGCGATTGATCGCGAACGGCGAGCCACGTACAGTGTTCGCGTGCCCCCTTCCGGAACTGTCATGCCGCTCGGATTTCAGAAGATGAACGCGAATGGCGATGACTTCGCCATCGTCGACCTGCGCGGTCAGGATCAGGATCAAGCGCAGCACATCGCCCCCGATCTGGTGCGGCGCATGGGCGACCGACGTTGCGGCATCGGCTTCAACCAGCTCGCGGTCGTGTCGGACTGCGACGACGCGGCGGCCCGCGTCGCGTTCTGGAACGCGGACGGCACGCCGCTTGACACCTGCGGCAGCGCGACGCGTGGCGTCGCGTGGCAGCTGATGCGGGAAACCGGCCTGTCGTCGCTCGTGCTGCGGACTCCCCGCGGGTATCTCGTGTGCTCGACGGAGGCGAACGGCCTGATCACCGTCGAGATGGGCAGACCGCTCACCGGCTGGCGCGACGTGCCGCTCGCCGAGGCACTCGACACGCTCGCGCTGCCGCTGCCCGGCGCGCCGGCCGCGTGCAACATGGGCAATCCCCATTGCACGTTCTTCGTCGACGATCTCCGCGCGCTCGATGTCGCGGCGCTCGGCCCGGCCATCGAAACGCATCCGCTGTTTCCGCAGAGAACCAACGTGCATTTCGTTCAGGTCATCGATCGCACGCATGTTCGCCTGCGCATCTGGGAGCGCGGCGGCGGCGTGCCGCTCGGTTCGGGATCGTGTTCGTGCGGCGCGGTCGTCAATGGCATCCGACGCGGGTTGCTCGACGAGACCGTTCGGGTCGAGTGCGACGGCGGCGACGTGACGGTGCGCTGGGACGGCGCCGGCAGCGTGCTCCTGAGCGGACCGGTCGCGTTCGGGTTCAGCGGGGTCTGGCTGTGACGGCCGACGACGCACTCACGTTCCAGGCACTGCGTCCGCGCCTGCAGAAGATCGCGTACCGGATGCTCGGCTCCATCGCGGACGCCGAGGACATCGTGCAGGACGTCTGGCTGCGCTGGCACGACACGGCACGCGACGGGATCGAGAACGCCGAAGCGTGGCTCGTCGCCGTCACGACACGCACGTCGATCGACCGCCTGCGCGCCGCGAAGCTCCGGCGCGAGCAATACACGGGGATCTGGCTGCCCGAGCCGGAACTCGACGCATCACCGGCCACGCCCGAGGAAATCATCGAGCGCGCGAACGACGTGTCGGTCGCGTTCCTGCTGCTGCTCGAACGGCTGACGCCGGAGGCGCGTGCCGCCTTCCTGCTGCATGAAATCTTCGAGATCGACTACGACCGGATCGCCGACGCGATCGGCAAGACCGAAGCCGCGTGCCGGCAACTCGTCAGCCGTGCCAAGGCGCGGCTGCGCGACGACGGCTCGCCTCGCCACGCGGTGCCGCGCGAAACGCACCACCGGTTGCTGCAGACGTTCTCGCACGCGCTCGCGCAGGGCGACTTCCCGTCGATCCAGGCGCTGCTCGCCGAAGACGCGATCCTGATCGGCGACGGCGGCGGCAAGGTCCGGAGTGTCCCGAGGCCAATGGTCGGCAGCCGGCGTGTCGCACAACTGTTCTATGCGACGTGGCTGCACTACGGCAGCGGGGTCGAGATGCGGTCCGTCGTGCTCAACGGCCAGTGGGCCATGCTGCGCTTCATCGACGGACAGCTCGACGCCGCGATGTCGTTCGAGACCGACGGCACGCGCATCGTCCGGATTCTCGTGCAGCGCAACCCCGACAAGCTCGCCCGGATCGCGTCAACCTGCACCGCCGGTTGACGTGCGCGCATCGCGCGCCATCGAAGCTCGTGCTCGTGCTCGTGCTCGTGCCGGAAAAATAGCCTGCCCGCCCGCCGCCGCGTCCTTTTTAAAAAAGATCGCGGACGGTGTCACAGGCAGCTGTGCTGAAACGTCTAGTCGCGTATGGACACCACGATTCCAGCACCTTCATGTCAGATACTTCCATCCGCCGCCCTGACGCCGACGATCCGTTTGCACGCAGCTTCTCGACCTGCTACGCCGGCGTGGTCACCTTCCTGGCCGTCGTCACCGAAGGCAGCTTCGCCCGAGCCGCCGATCGCCTCGGCGTCGGCCGCTCGTCGGTCAGCCGCCACGTGCAGCGGCTCGAGGACCGGCTCGACGCGCGCCTGTTCCAGCGCACGACGCGCAGCATGTCGCTGACGCGCGAAGGCGAACGCTTCTATGAAAACTGCCGGCCCGGCATCGAACATCTCGCGCAGGCGATCGAGGACATGCGCGAGCTGCGCAGCGGCCCGCCGAGCGGACACCTGCGGATCGGCTCGACGCCCGGCTTCGGCCGCAAGATCATCGCGCCGCTGCTGGGCGATTTCCACGCGCAGTATCCGGACATCACGCTCGAACTGCTGCTGAACGACCGGCCGGCCGATTTCTCCGCCGACCGCATCGACGTCGCGTTTCGCGACGGCCGCATGGAAGATAGCGCGATCGTCGCGCGCGAGCTGATTCCGATGCAGATGATCGTCTGCGCGTCGCCGTCGTACGCGCACCGGCACGGCTTGCCGCGTCACGTGGACGAGCTTGCGCAGCATCGCTGCATCAACCTGCGCACCGCATCGGGCCGCGCGACGGAATGGGAATTCAAGGTCGACGGGCTGGCGCAGCAGCGCCAGCTCGCCGCGCATCACACCTTCAACGACATGGATCTGGTCGTACGCGCGGCGCTCGACGGGCTCGGCATCGCGCAACTCCCCGCGTACCAGGTGTGCGACCTGCTCGCCGACGGGCAACTCGTGAGCTGCCTCGGCCAGCACGCGCCGGACGACGGCGGACACTATCTGTGTTACCTGAGCCGCAAGCACCTGCCGACGCGCATCCGCGTATTCATCGACTACATGATCGAACAGACGCGCGCACGCGACCTGCAGTGCCTGACGACGATGACCACGATGACGACGACGGCGCCGCTGGAGACGGTCGATTGATGCATTCGAAGCAACACCGTGAGCACCTGCGTGGCTCTACCGGATCGCGCGGCATCTGCCTACGATGCGGGCTGATCGAACGGCGTGCGGGCATCGCGGCACGCCATTCGGCACGGTGCCGGTGCACGCGCGCGATTGCGATGCGCGCCGGCCTCGACCGATTCAGGCGGCGCGCCTCCCGCGCGCCCGTTCAAGGAGAGCAATCGTGAAGATCGTCGTGATTGGTGGTACCGGCCTTATCGGCAGCAAAGTCGTCAGGAACCTGATCGCGCGCGGCCACGACGCCATGGCGGCAGCGCCGTCGACCGGCGTCGATACGATCACGGGCGCGGGGCTCGGCGACGCGCTGGCGGGCGCGGACGTCGTGGTCGATCTCGCGAATTCGCCGTCGTTCGACGAAGCGGCCGTGAAGGCATTCTTCGAGACGTCGGGGCGCAACCTGTTCGCCGCGGAGCACGCGGCGGGCGTGCGCCACCACGTCGCGCTGTCGGTGGTCGGTACCGACCGCCTGCAGCAAAGCGCATATTTCCGTGGCAAGTTCATTCAGGAAGACCTGATCCGCGCAGCGGGCGTGCCTTACACGATCGTGCGCTCGACGCAGTTCTTCGAATTCGTCGGCGCGATCGCACAGGCGAGCGCCGATGGCGACACCACGCGGCAGGCCACCGCGTTCTTCCAGCCGATCGCATCGGACGACGTCGCGGCCGCCGTCACCGATGTCGCGCTGGACGCACCGCGCAACGGCATTGCCGAAATCGGCGGCCCCGATCGGGTGCGGATCGCCGACCTGGTCGAACATTTCCTGAAGATCACGCACGACCCGCGCACGGTGGTCAGGGACGCGGGCGCCGATTACTTCGGCGCGATGCTGCAGGACGACACGCTCGTCCCCGCGCCCGGCGCGCGCCTCGCTGCGACGACCTTCGATACGTGGTTTCAAAAAAACCAGCCCGCGCGCTGAGCCGCACCGCAGGATCGCACACGCCATGACGCCGCTACGGCCGCCGCCGCTCTCGCTGCTCGACAAGTATCGCGGGCGGGAACCGCAGACGCTCTATTCAACGACGGTGACCGTCACCGGCGGGGCGGCGGAGCATGGGCGCGCATCGGGTGTCGCACGTTCCGACGACGGCCGCCTCGACGTGGCGCTGCGCCTGCCGTCCGCACTCGGCGGGCCGGGCGACGGCCCGAACCCGGAACAGCTGTTTGCCGCGAGCTATGCGGCGTGCTTTCACGGTGCGCTGAGCCTGCTCGCCACGCGGGCCGGCGTGTCGATCGCCGGCGCGTCGGTTAGCGCATCGGTCGACTTCTGCCGCGATCCGGTGGATGGGCTGTTCATGCTGAACGCGAACATTCGCGTGCAGCTGCCGGGCGTCGAGCGCACGGTGGCGGAAGAACTCGTCCGCAATACGGAGCGCTTCAGCCCTTATACGAAGATGGCGCACGAAGGCATCAGCCATGTCGTCGCGCTCGCGCCACCGGACGATCCGTCGAACGACTGAGCGCCAACGGAATACCCGGCGCGTTGCGCGCCGGGCATTGCCAATCCGTGCTGGCTCAGTGCTTGTCGTCGAGCTTCTTCGGCTTCGGCGGCGACGGCACCTTCGCATACTGGAACGCGGGCGTGGCCTTCAGCGCATCCTTCGTCGCGCCCGGCAGGTAGATGTTGCCGTTGCGCACGTCGAGCGATGCGATCGGCACCGCGACGTCATGCGCGGCCACGCCGAGGAAGCCGCCGGCCGACACGATCGCCGCCGATACCGAGCCGTCCGGCGCGACGATCAGGTCGCGCACGGTGCCGACCTTCTGGTTCTCGTCGTTGTAGACGGCCTTGCCGAGCACGCTCTTCTTCACGCTCCAGCCTTCGAGCAGCGCCTGCGATTGCTCGACAGTCACGCTGATCGGCTGCGCACCCGCGATCTGCGCGTGTGCGCTGACGCTCGAGGCGAGGACGGTTGCTGCGATGAGGGTCTTGTAGAAAGCCATGCTGTTATGCACTCCGGTGAATTGTTGTCGGTGTCGGCGGCCGGCCAAGCCGCCTCCGTGCATGCGCCGCGTGAAACGGGAAGACTTCCGTACGACGCATCACACCGGCCCATGTTAGCGCCACTCGCGAAACGCTGCATCGGACGTGATGACGCAGCCGCTGTCAGGCGCCTCTTGCAATGGCGACGTTACGGACACCGCAGCGAATCGCGTACATCGCTCCTGTCACGCGCTGCGCGATTGCGCGCGCCGTTGCCGCACCGCGTCGGCCAGCACGTCGAGCACCGGCTCCGTCTGCGTCCAGCTCAGGCACGCATCCGTGATCGAGACGCCGTACTTCAGCGGCACGCCCGGCTTCAGGTCCTGGCGCCCGGCTTCGAGATGGCTCTCGACCATCACGCCGACGATCCGCTGCTCGCCCTGCGACAGTTGCCGCGCGAGATCCTGCGCGACGTCGATCTGCCGGTCGTGCGACTTGTTCGAGTTCGCGTGCGAGCAGTCGACCATCACCTGCTCGCGCAAGCCGGCCTTGCGCAGCACCGCGCAGCTCGCCTCGACATGTTCGGCGTCGTAGTTCGGGCCGTTCTTGCCGCCGCGCAGGATCACGTGCGCGTCGTCGTTGCCGCGCGTCTCGAAGATCGCGGCCATCCCCATCTTCGTCATCCCCATGAACGCATGGCTCGCGGCCGCGGCGACGATCGCGTCGGACGCGACCTGCACGCCGCCGTCGGTGCCGTTCTTGAAGCCGATCGGGCAGCTCAGGCCCGACGCGAGCTGGCGATGGCTCTGGCTCTCGGTCGTGCGCGCGCCGATCGCGCCCCACGCGATCAGGTCGGCGATGTACTGCGGGCTCAGCAGGTCGAGGAATTCGGTCGATGCCGGCAGGCCCAGCGCGTTGATGTCGAGCAGCAGTTGCCGCGCGGCGCGCAGCCCTTCGTTGATGCGGAAGCTGCCGTCGAGGCGCGGATCGTTGATGTAGCCCTTCCAGCCGACCGTCGTGCGCGGCTTCTCGAAGTAGACGCGCATCGTGATCAGCAGGTCGTCCTTCAGCGCATCGGCGGCGATCTTCAGGCGGCGCGCGTAATCGAGCGCCTGGTCGTGATCGTGGATCGAGCACGGGCCGACGACGAGCAGCAGCCGGTCGTCGCGGCCGTGCAGGATGTCGCCGATCGCGCGGCGCGTATCCTCGACGAGCGTCTGCGTGGCGGCCGGCACCGGCAGTTCGTCCAGCAGCAGCGCCGGCGAAATCAGCGGGCGCACCGCGCCGATGCGGACGTCGTCGATGCGCGTGGTGTCCTGTGTCGCGTCGGCGCTGCCTACCTCGCGATCGTGGGAAGGATTGTCGAGGTTCTGCATGGTGATTCTCCGGGGGACGTCTGGAATGATGGGCAGGCTCGATTATGGCACCCGGGCGGGACGGCGGCGGGTTGCGGCGGAGGGCCGGGCGCGGCTGCATGGCGGCAGCGCGACGGAGATCAACAGGTGAAAAGAAAAAGGCGACCCGCGGAGGGTCGCCCGGCCAAGCGCCGCATCACCCGCGGCGTTGCGGCTAGTGCAGCGTCTCGGGCGCCAGCGAATTGCTCGGCAGCAGCGACGTCAGCCAGCAATTGCTCGGCGCCGCTTTCCCGTTGAAGCGGTCGTAGAGCCACGGCAGCATGCCGGCCACCCACGGCACGATCGCGCCCGCATGTTCGAGCGGATACTCGTTGTACGTGACGGGCGTGCCGCTGGCACAGAACTTCTGCGCCAGCGCGCGCACGTCGTACGCCATCATCACGCCGTCGCCCACCTGGTTGCTGAAGGTGCCATCGAGCGCGCCGGCCGTGCCCTGGCCGATGAACATCGGGATCGTCGGCGATGGGGCCAGCCCCGCATTCACCTTGTTCGCATACGTCACGTACACGGGAATGCTGTTGATGTCGTTCGCGTATTGCGGCTTGAACAGCGTGCCCCAGTGCAGCCCCGTGTACTTCGGCAGGATGTAGGCGAGCGACTGGCTCTGGATGTCCTTGAACACCGCGACGCCGGTATCGCTGAGATAGGGCGACAGGTCGAAGCCGTAGCCGCGCGACAGCCCGGCCAGCGCGGCCGCGGCCACGCCGCCCCACACGATGCTGCCGTCGACGTAGCGCAGGTTGTGCGCGGGATCGACCAGCACGCCGCCTTCCGCCGCGCCGACGAGCTGCCTGTTGATCTCGGGTGCATAGCTCGGCGCGAGCTGAGCGGCCCAGTTCGTCGCGATCGCGCCGCCTGAATAGCCGATCATCGCGACCTTGCTCGACGGATTCAGCCCCGTGGACGGCGTATTGAGCGCCGCGCGGATCGAGTCGAGCGTTGTCATCCCGTATTCGGGGCCGGCGGCGAAATCGGCCGTCTGGCCTTCCGTATCGGGCACGATGACGTTGTAGCCGAGCAGCAGCAGCGACGACAGCGGAATCGATTCCGCGCTGTAGAGCAGTGTGCCGACGTTGATGACCTTCGTGACGTCGCGGTCGCCGGCGATCACCTGCGACGGCTCGTCGTACGGGTTCAGCGAATCGTAGGCCGACTGGTACGAGATGGCCTGGCCGTTGCTGACCGGGCTCCGGATCACGGACGTCACGTTGACGACCGGCTGGTTCAGCGCGTTATGGGTGCGATACAGCAACTGCTGCGCGGTCAGCGCGGTGGGGATGCCGGCCACGTGATAGGTGACGTTGCGCGTCTTGAGCACCGTGCCCGGTGGAATCGACGCCAACGGCGTCGTGCCGGTGTACGTGTAGAACGGGTCGGATACGGTCGGCGCGGCGGCGCTGGCCGGCGGTGCCGTCATGGCCAGCGTCGCGGATACGGCGGCCGCGGCCATCATGAAACGTCTGGAGGACATCGTTGGGGCCCCTGGAATAACCTGCTTTCATCGAAGGAAGTTCGCGGTGTTGCAGACCATCGTGTGTGCCGCTTCAAAACCGGTTCCGAGCCATCGACTGTCTCCTGTGAATGAGTCATCCGGGTTGTTCTGAATCCGTCATTTTGGTAGGAGTACAAACCGGATGAATTGAAGCACAACGCGCACGCACTCGATGGTGGTTTTCCGTTGTTTGAAGGTAAACGTCTAAACCCGTCGTCACGCGACGCCCGGTCGCTCCGGCCATTCGGCCGACTGTCCGCGTTTTGTCGAAGTGCCGTACGATCACGGCTGTCCGGTCCCGAAGGCCGCATCGTGCGATGCCGGCCGCGCCGCACACCGGCTGTCTGTCACCGAACGCTCCCTGCCCAACCGATACGCCACGATGACCGTCTCCGAACTGCTCCGCGCCATCCGCCACCCGTATGCCGACCTGCTCGCGAAAGCGGCGGCGCAACCGGCCGTGATCGTCGAACCGGCCTACCGGTGGGCCGACGGCACGCTCGCCACCGAAGGGCCGCTCGCGCTGCCCTGCCGGGCCGACCTCATCGCCACCGAAGGCGAATCGGCCGGCCAGCCGGCGATGATCGATTCCGACACGCAGCTGGCGTTCGAGCCGTTGGCATTCGACCTCGAAACAGCGGCCGTGTCGATCCGCCCGTTCGTGTGGGACTGGGCCGCGATCGAGGCCGACGGTCTCGACGAAAGCGCGGCCGCCGAGGCGTTCAAGGCGTGGTTCTTCGCGTGGTTCGACGTCGACGACGAGAACACGCCGGCCGAAGACGGCCTGCACGGCATCGCTCACTACCTGTCGGAACCGGTTCGCACGGAACAGGGGTGGCGCGTCAATGCGGATCTTGGCTCCGCGCCCGAGACGGCCGTCGAGGATCTGCTGTTCCGGCTCGTCGATGCGGGCGCGACGCGAATCGTGCTCGGTTGATGCCGCATTTCATCCTTCCACGGCCCATCATGAAAAAATCTTTTGCCGCCCTGCTGCTTTGCGCGTCGCTGCCCGCGTTCGCCAAGGTCTCCACCGAGGTGTACTGCTTCAAGTCGGACGGCGACGCGTCCGAACAGACCGGGTGCCGCTGGTGATGCGCCCGCTGATCCAGATGGTGCTGGTGCTGATCGCGCTGCGCGCGGGCTTCGTCGATGCCGCCCCGCGCACGGTCTACGAAGGAACGCTGCAAGGCGCCGGCGCCGTCGTGATGGAACTCGACAATCGCCCGGCTGCGGATGGTTCACTCTCGGGCCGCTACTTCTATACGCAGCACGGCGTCGATATTCCGCTGCACGGCACGCCCGCGCAACTGGTCGAACCGCTCGTGCGAACGCAGTTGCCGGACGATGCCCGCACGCCATTGGGATTCGGCCAGCAAGCCGATTTCGATCATGCCGCGGCCACCTGGCAGGGCACGCGGGACAAGGCCGGCTACCGAGGCCGCTGGACCGATGCGCGCTCCGGCAAGTCACGCAGCTTCACGCTGCGCCGCGTTGCGGAATACGATCCCGACGCGGTTGCGCCCGGCTCCGTCGAAGCGATCACCAACAGCATCGCCGGCGGCGTCGGCAGCGGTATCGCAAGCGGCATGGCCATCGACATGCGGCAGGCGCCTTATGCCACGCTGAAGCTTGCCGGACACGCGCAGCCGGCCGGCCCCGAGATCGGCGACGGCACCGTCGCGTACCGGATGTGGCGCGACCCGCGCACGAAGCTCATGTATCCGCGTCTGAGCCGCCATCCCAATCCGGCGGTCATGGCACGGGTCAACCGTCTGCTCGAACAGCAGCACTGGCAGATCGATCTCGCCGCGCTCGAATGCGCGTCGACCCGCTATTCCGACGACGGGCCGGCCGCCGGTTCGCTCGGCGGCTTCGACGACGAACAGGTGAAGGTCACGTGGCTGTCACCTGCGGCACTCGGCATCGTGGAATCGGGCAGTACGTTCTGCGGCGGCGCCCATCCGAACAATCACTACCATCCGGTCACGTTCGACCTGCTGCGCGGCGCGTATCTCGACTGGAATCGCGTGATCGACGCGACTGCGGCGGGCAAGGACGGCGACCCGGAAACGAGCCCCGCGCTGGTGAGCTTCATTACGCGGTTACGTGACAAGGCGACACACAGTCGGCAAGTAACGGACGGCGAAGGCGAGTGGCTGTCGTGCGCCGACGTGTTCCCCGAGTATCTGGCGTTCGAACTCGATGCGCCCGGCAAGCTGTCGTTCGTCGTATCCGGAATCGGTCACGCGGCGGGCGCCTGTCTCGGGCCCCAACTCGATGTGCCGTTTGCGGCGCTCGCGCCGATCCTGAAACCGGGCGGTTCCCACTATCTCGTGCCCGGCGTCAAGCTGAAGTAACGTGGCGGTGCCCGCATCGCGCACCGGCCCGGCCGCGTGGCGACGGGGCCGGGCGATGCACACGCACCGCAGCCGCTGATGTCAGGACGCGCCTTGCGCGTCGACGTCGATGCCCAGTTCGCCGGCCATCCGCAGAACCAGCGCATTCAGCCGCGCCACTTCATCCGCGAGGCGCTTCTGTTCGGCCTTCAGCGCTTCGAATTCGGAAGGCGGCACGGAATCCGCGCCGCCGGCCTCCGCGCTCGCGAAGTCGGCCATGTTCACTTCGCCGCACATCAGGTGCATCCAGCGGTTCTCGCGCGCGCCCGGCGCACGCGGCAGCCGGACGACGAGCGGCTGCGCACGCGCCGCGAGTTCGTCGAGGAACGCCTCGACCGACGAGATATCCGCGAAACCGTGCAGGCGTGCGCTGTTCAGGCGCAGTTCGGCGGCCGTCTGCGGGCCGCGCAGCAGCAGGATCGTCAGCAGCGCGATCGCCTGGCTCGGAATGCCGAGCACGCGGTTCACGTTGTGCTCGAAACGGGGAACACGGCTGCTGCTGCCTTCCATCACGAGGCTCAGGTGCTTCAGCCCGTCGAGCGCGGTCGTGACCTCATCCTCGCTGACGTTCATCACCGGCGAGCGCGCGGTTTTCTGGTTGCAGCCCGCGGTCAGCGCATTCAGCGACAGCGGATAGGTGTCCGGCACCGTGTGCTGTTTCTCGACGAGCACACCGAGAATGCGGGCCTCGAGGGGTGTGAGTTCGCGAAGGGCGCGTGGCGTGGGCGTAACCGGCGTGGTGTTCATGAGTGGTGTCGCAGCGTGCAGCAGGTGAAGGGAACGGTCGCTGCCCGTCCGGCATCGCGCACGGGCGAGCCATATGATAGCTCGCGTCGCGTGGCCCGACGCCGCACGGCGTGCCGGCGCGCGCACTTGCCGCAGCCGGCTTTCATCCGACCTGTCGGCTGGCCGGTGCCGTGAGGCGATGGATGCGGTGCCGCGACGCGGATTCCGCGTTCTTGCGCACCGCGGCGTTTGCGCGACGCGCTGGTGGGCGCTACGATATGCGTCACCCTGACGCCCGCGGCGCCGCGCGACCGCCTTCGCGCACCACGTCACGCATCGCCCGTCACGCACGCCATGCCATCACGCATGCGCACCGCTCGTCGACGCCGCTCATCCCGTTCACCCCTTCGAACCGCTCACCACCATGACCGCATCCTCTCCCGCCCCGCACGTGCGTGCCATCGTCACCGGACACACGCGCGGCCTCGGCGCGTCGCTCGCCGAACAACTGCTGCTGGAAGGCGTCGCCGTACTCGGCGTGTCGCGCAGCCGCCATCCGTCGCTCGCGTCGCAAGCCGGCGACCGCTTCGCCGAAATCGAACTCGACCTGTCCGACACGGCGGCCGTCGCGGCCTGGTTGGCCGGCGACACGCTGCGCCGTTTCGTCGACGGCGCGTCGATCGTGCTGCTGTTCAACAACGCGGGCATCGTCGACCCGATCGGCCCGCTCGCTGCGCAAGACCCTGCGATCGTCGCGCGCGCGGTCGGCGTGAACGTCGCGGCGCCGCTGATGCTGTCGGCCGCGCTCGCGCAAGCGGCATCGGCCACGACCGAATGCCGGATCCTGCACGTATCGAGCGGCGCGGCACGCAACGCGTACGCGGGCTGGAGCGTCTACTGCGCGACCAAGGCGGCACTCGATCACCATGCGCGCGCAGTCACGCTGGACGCGAACCGCGCGCTGCGGATCTGCAGCGTCGCACCGGGCGTCGTCGATACGGGCATGCAGGCGACGATCCGCTCGACCAGCGAAGACAACTTCCCGATGCGCGAGAAATTCGACCAGCTGAAGGCGAGCGGCGCACTCGCGACGCCCGAGGCGGCCGCGCGACAACTGATCGGCTATGCGCTGAGCGATGCGTTCGGCTCGGTGCCCACCGCCGACGTGCGGGAACTGCCGAGCCACTGAGTCACGCGGCACGCGGCTCCTTCATCGTCCTTCGAGCCGCTTCGTCCAGTCTTCGACCTGCCGCTCCGTCCGGCGCCGTTCGAGCATCGTGCGCCAGCCGGGCGGCAGGTTCGGGACGTCGCACAGCGCATCGAGCGCGGCCATGTCGAGCGTGCGCCGATACAGCACGTCGAGCACGGTCGACAGCGGCCATTGCGGGTAGCGGCGTTCATGCAGCGCCAGCACGTCACCCGACTCCACCCAGCCTTCCTGCAGCACGCGGTAGTACCAGCCGGTCCGGCCGCTTTGCTGCACGAGCGCGGCCATCTGCGGATGATCGAAGCGCGCGTTCAGCTTCCAGCACGGCTGCCGCGACTGCGACACCTGAAGCACGGCGCCGCCCAGCGTGAACACGTCGCCGAGACACACGTCGCGCTCGGTCACGCCGTGCGTCGACAGGTTCTCGCCGAACGCGCCCGGTTGCACAAGCACGTCGCGCACGCCGATCTGCGCGGACCACCACGCATAGTGATCGTGCGCATAGTGGTGCACCGCCTTGTCAGGCCCGCCGTGATGGCGCGCATCGGCCTGCTCGTCGCCGGCGAAGCCGAGCATGCCCAGCCACAGACGCGCGCCGACCGGCTGCTTGTCGATCGCGCTGGCGTGCGGCGTGCCGGCCAGCGGCCGGCGCTTGCCGACCCGCACCGTACCGATGGCGATCGAGATCGCCGGCCGTGCCGCTTCGCTCATGTCGTCACACCGTCGGGCAGCGCCGCGAGCAGGCGTTCGAGTTCGCGCGTGCGCGCGTCGCCGAGCGGCATCAGCGGCTTCCTCGGTTCGCCGGCATCGAAGCCGCGCAGGCGCAACCCGGCCTTCACGGTCACCGGCAATCCGCCGCTGACGATGAACTGCAGCAGCGGCAGCTGCGCATGAAAGACCGTCCTCGCGCGCGCCAGGTCGCCCGCCTGCATCGCGTCGAACAACGCCAGCGGCAACGCCGCATTCAGGTTCGGCGCGGCCGTGCACCATCCGGCCGCGCCCGCCGCGAGCGCGGCGAGCGCCATCGGATTGCTGCCGTTGTAGAACGGAATCGCGCCGTCGCTCAGCTGCGCGAGCCGGTGCATCCGCCCGATGTCGCCGGTGCTCTCCTTCACCATCGTCACGTTGTCGACGGTCCGGCAGATCGTTGCGATCAGGTCCGGCGACATGTCGACGCCGCTCGTCGCCGGGTTGTTGTACAGCATGATCGGAATGCCGATGGCTGCGCCGATCGCACGATAGTGCGCGACGATCTCGTCGTTGGCGAGCTTCCAGTACGACACCGGCAGCACCATCACCGCATCGGCGCCGGCCTGTTCGGCAAAGCGCGCGCGGCGCACCGCGCCCGCCGTCGTGAGATCGGAAATGCCGACGACGGTCGGCACGCGCCGGCGCACCGCGCGAATCGACGCGGTGGCGACCGCCTCCCATTCGGCGTCGGACAGGTACGCGCTTTCGCCGGTGCTGCCCAGCGGGGCGATCGCGTGGACGCCGTCGGTAATCAGGCGCTCGATCAGCGCTTCAAGCGTTTTAAGGTCGACGCCGCCGTCAGCGGAGAACGGCGTAACCGGGTAGGCAATGATGCCTTTCAACAGGATGGACACGATAGGTATTCCTCAATGATGATCTGATACGAGAACGACGAATTGCCCGCTCATGCGACGCAATCCTGATGCGTCCGCAATGCCCGGCGTGCGTAGTAGTCGAACGTCACCGCATCGCGCTTCGGTTTCGATATCCAGTCGTGCGCTTCGCGCGCCAGCGCCGGCGGCACCGGCTTGATCTCGCCGGCCGCCATCGCGAGCAGCTGCAGCTTCGCGGCGCGCTCGATCAGCAGCGCGAGGATGCACGCTTCCTCGATCGTCTTGCCGACCACGAGCTGGCCGTGATGCGACAGCAGGATCGCGCGCTTGCTGCCGAGCGCCTTCGAGATGATCTCGCCCTCCTCGTTGCCGACCGGCACGCCGGGCCAGTCCTTCAGGAACGCGCAGTCGTCGTACAGCGGGCAGGTATCCATGTGCGACACGACGAGCGGCTGCTCGAGCATCGACAGCGCCGCGACATGCGCCGGATGGGTATGGATGATGCAGTTCACGTCCGGGCGCTCGCGGTAGATCCACGTATGGAACCGGTTGGCCGGATTCGGAATGCCCTCGCCGTCGACGACGTCGAGATCCTCGTTGACGCGCAGCAGGTTCGCCGCCGAGATCTCGTCGAAACCGAGCCCGAGCCGCTGCGTGTAGTACGTGCCTGCGTCGCCCGCGCGGCAGGTGATCTGCCCGGCCAGGCCCGAATCGTGACCGGCGTCGAACAGGATCCGGCACGTAAGCGCGAGCTTCTGCCGCGCGGACCAGCCGCTGTCGCCCACCGCGTTGTCCAGACGCCGCTCCGCCAGCACGACCAGTGCCTCCTTCGTCAGATTCAGCGTTTCCGCCATGTTCACCTCCTGAATGGATCGGGTCGGTCGCGCCGTCCGCGGCCGCTTTCCCGGAGAAACATGACACACGATACACCACAGGACACTTTGTGTCATGCGTTACAATCGGTTTTTCGAAGGACACCTGGCGCCCCATGACGATTCGCCTGAAGCTGCTCAGAAAACAGAAGGGCTGGACGCTCGACGTGCTGGCCGACGAGACGGGCCTCACCAAGAGCTACCTGTCGAAAGTCGAGCGCGGCCTGAGCGTGCCGTCGATCGCGGTCGCGCTGAAGCTGTCGAAGGCACTGAATGTCGACGTCGAGCAGTTGTTCTCGGAAAGTCACAACCGCGAGCTGATCACGGTCACGCGCGCCGGCGAGCGCACGGCGATGGGCGCGGCAGCCGACAGCCAGGCACACCGCTTCGAAAGCATCGCGGCCGGCGTCGCGCCGAAGAAGATGTTGCCGTTCGTCGTGCATCCGCCGCACGAATTCGTCGCGTCGACGTTCCGCGAGCACGAAGGCGAGGAATTCCTGTTCGTGCACAAGGGTCGCGTCGAAATCGAATTTCCGAACGAGACGGTGCAACTCAAGGCCGGCGATTCAGTCTATTTCAACGCACTCATCCCCCACCGCACGCGCAGCCTCGGCACCGCGCAGGCGGAGATCCTGGTCATCGTCAGTCACGACGACTAGCATCGTCACCTCTTCGCGCAAGGATCCCCGATGGTCACGAAGGCCACCGCACCGTTCCAGCAGATCAAGACGCTCGTTCGCCAGAACGTCGAAGCGGGCGACTGGCGCCCCGGGGATCGCATCCCGTCCGAGCTCGATCTCGCCGCCCAGTTCGGCGTCGCGCGCATGACGGTCAACCGTGCATTGCGCGAGCTGACCGAGGAAGGCGTGCTGAAGCGCATCGCGGGCGTCGGCACGTTCGTCGCCGAAGTAAAGCCGCAGTCGAACCTGCTGATGATCGCGCACATCCGCGACGAAATCCGCGCGCGCGGGCACGAATATCGCTGCCGCGTGCTGAGCCAGTCGAGCGAGCCCGCGTCGTTCGACGTCGCGGCCGCGTTCGGCCTGCCGGTCAACACGCCAGTGTTTCACGTGGTGTGCGTGCACGAGGAAAACGGCCGCCCGATCCAGCTCGAGGATCGTTACGTGAACCCGGCCGCCGCGCCCGGGTTCATCGACCAGGATTTCCAGGTCGAGCCGCCGTCCGAGTACCTGTTCAACAACGTGTCGCACTACGAACTGGAAATCGAGCACGTGGTCGATGCGTCGCTGCCGACCGGTGAACAGGCCCGGCTGCTCGACATGCGCGCCGACGAGCCGTGCCTCACGCTCACGCGCCGCACCTGGACGAACGGGCAGCCCGTCACGTTCGTGCACTTCCTGCATCCGGGCAACCGCTACCGGCTCGGCTCGCGCTTCAAGCCGGGCGCAGGACGCCACCCGACCTGATCCCTTTCCCAACGTACAAAAGCGCGCGGCGGCCGTTTCGTCAGGAAACGGCCGCCGCGTTCGTCATGCACACCCGCCCGCGTCAGATCGCGCGGGCCTGCCCCGCGCCACGCGACCACACGACCGGAAACAGCGGATGATCGAGCGGCGCGCCATCGGGCAGCTGCTCGGCGAGCCCGGGGAAATCGGGTGACGTCTTCCAGCGACGCGGCGCGTGACGGATATCGTCGCCGACGAACCGGATCGAGAACGCGCGCCGACGGTGCTGCGTCCCGCCCGACGCGTGCAGCGTGAGCATCCGGAAGCACACCATGTCGCCGGGCTCGAGCGCCCAGTGGCGGATCGGAAACGCCGCGCGGTCGCCTTCGATGTCCGGCAGATCCGCGAGGCTGCCTTCCGGGAACCACTTCGCTTCCTTGTCCATGAACGTGCGCGGCATCAGCCACGGCCCGAGATGCGAGCCTGCGACGAATTCCAGCGTCGATTCGAGCGGCACCGGATCGACCGGAATCCACATGCTGACGTTGTCGTCGCCTTCGATGTTGTAGTACGGCTGGTCCTGGTGCCACGGCGTGCGCTGTCGCGTGCCGGGCTCCTTCACGAGCAGGTGGTCGTGATGCAGCCGCACGGTGTCGGTGCCCATCAGCGCGGCCGCGACGGACGGCGCCGGCGAGCGCACGATGAAGTCGCGATACGCGTCGTTGTGCTGCCAGTTGCAGAAATCCTCGAAGAACCAGCCCGGATCATCGGGCCGGCTCGCGACTTTCGCGCGCTCGCTGGGCTGCGCGAGATTCGCGTCGATGCCGGCGCGCAGCGCGGCGACTTCGTCGGGCGAGAAGATGCCCTTGATGCAGACCGCCCCTTCCTCGCGGAACGCGGCGATCAGTTCGGGCGTCACGGCTTGCGCGACGCGATCCTGGATACTCGTCATGGTGTGCCTGTCGATGGAATGAATCACGGAATCACTGATTCACGGTGCGGACGTCAGTTGCTGCTTCGCGCCGTAGATGTCGAAGTCGAAATATTTCGCGGCGATCTTCTGGTACGTGCCGTTCGCGCGGATCGCGACGATCGCGTCGTTCAGCCGCTTCTTCATCGCTTCATCGCCCTTGCGCACGCCCATCGCGACGCCGTAGCCGGTGATCCGAACGTCGGTCACGTCGGGGCCCGCGAACGCGTAGCCCTTGCCGCGCGGCGTTTTCAGGAACGAGTAGCCGGCCTGCGTCTTGTCCTGGAAGGTCGCGTCGAGGCGGCCATTGACGAGATCCTGGTACACCTGGTCCTGGTTCTGGTACGAGACGATCGTCACGCCCTTGGTCGCCCATTCGGCCTTCGCGTACGCCTCCTGCGTCGTGCCCTGGTCGATCCCGACGCGCTTGCCCGCGAGCGACGCGGCGGTCGGCAGCAGCGTCGAGCCGACCGGCGCGACGAGCGCGCCCGGCGACGCATACAGCTTGTTCGAGAAGTCGATCTGCTTGAGCCGCTCGTCGGTGGCCGTCATCGCGGACATGATCACGTCGAACTTGCGCGCGCGCAGCGCCGGAATCATCCCGTCGAAACCCTGCTCGACCCACACGCACTTCGCATGCAGTTGCTCGCAGATCGCATTGCGCAGGTCGATGTCGAAGCCGGCGAGCGAGCCGTCGGGCTGCTTCGCCTCGAACGGCGGATAGGTGGGGTCGATGCCCCAGCGGATCGTCGACGTGTCCTGCGCGAACGACACGAGCGGCGCGAACGCCAGCGCGGTAACGAGAAGCTTTGCAGTGCGGTTCATGGTGCGTCCTTGTAGGTCTCGACGCGGCGGGCGAACGCCGGCGTCCGGTGGGGAGCGGTGCGCGAAAGACAGGGACTTCGATGAAACTGCGTTGCAGTCTAGACCGCTCAATTTTTGAGCGCAAGCGGGTACAGCGGGAATAGAAAGGCGGTGAAGGCGGACGCGAACCTGAAGGCTAGTGCAGTGGCTGGTCTACAGCTAAAACGGTGATTTTTGCGTGTTTACCCTGTGCAATGTGCATCCGACATACAGCGTGTTTCCCCGGATATTCGCTAACGGCGACGTCTACACAGGCGATTGACGCAGCACTTTCCAAGCGCGGTTCAGACCGCTCCAGCAATGCGCCCTATACCGCCACTGGAATATGCGCCAGACGCCTCAACAGCCCACGAAATGCCGCTCCGCGTCCGGCGAAACCGCGATTGCCCGCGGCGTCCGGCCATGTTAAAAGTCGTCGCACGCATTTGGAAATGAAATGTTCGAATCCGCAAAAGTGCAGAAATGAATAGACTCCTGTTCGACCTCGACCTGCTGCGCGCACTCGTGATGGTCGCCGACTGCGGCAGCTTCACGACGGCGTCCGCGCGCCTGCATTCGACGCAGTCGACGGTCAGCCAGAAGGTGCGCCGGCTCGAGGAAATCGCCGGGCACCGCCTGCTCGACCGCGGCACGCGTGACGTGCGGCCGACCGACGCGGGCGTGACGGTGCTCAGCTATGCGCGGCGCATGATCGCGCTGAACGACGAGATGCTCGAAGCGTTGTCGGGCGCGACGGTCGCGCTGACGATCCGGCTCGGCGTGCCCGACGATTTCGCGGCAGGCCGCACGACGCATGCGCTCGCGGCGTTCAAGCGCGCGCATCCGCAGGTGAAGCTCGAAGTGACGTGCGGGTTGAGCCGCGACATCAGCGCGGCATACGACCGCGGCGAGCTCGATCTCGTGCTGATCAAGCAGCGGCGCGACAGCCGCGAGGCCGTCGTGCGCTGGCCCGAGAAGCTGCGCTGGATCGACAGCGCGAAGCATCCGACGATCGATCTCGACCCGGTGCCGATCGTCGTGTTTCCGCCGCGCGGGCTCTATCGCGACGACATGATCAAGGCGATCGAGGAGCGCGGCCGCCGCTGGCGGATCAGCTTCACGACGTCGAGCCTGAGCGGCATCCAGGCCGCCGTCGCGGACGGGCTCGGCATCAGCGTGCTGCCCGCGCGCGTGGTGACGGACGAGCACGTCGTGCTGACCGCGAAGCAGGGCTTCGCGCCGATCGAGCACATGGACATCGCGATCCTGCATCGGCCGACGGCCGACCCGATGGTCAGCGAACTGACGAAGGCGCTCGCGACGATGCTGGAGTTGGAGGAGTAGGCAGCAAGCGGGAATGTGAAGGACGCCGCCCGCACGGCCGATGCGGCGAGATCGCGGGCGCGTCGACACGCCCGCGCACCGGGCCCCAGTCAGAACATCGTGTTCCCGTTCGCGGCCTGTTCGGGCACGGGTTGATTGACGTCCCAGTGCTCGACGATCTTGCCGTTCTCGAGCTTGAAGATGTCCATGATCGCGCTGCCGCGCGTGC
This sequence comes from Burkholderia sp. Ap-955, assembly GCF_011753045.1. Lineage (NCBI taxonomy): Bacteria > Pseudomonadati > Pseudomonadota > Betaproteobacteria > Burkholderiales > Burkholderiaceae > Burkholderia > Burkholderia sp. Ap-955. The sequence continues at coordinate 44,912 of NZ_VWWH01000027.1, read as the reverse complement.
CGGGTTCACGCACCGCGTGCACGTGCAGGATCACGTAGTCGCCGTCGACGAACGAGCGCTTGATCTCGCTGTGCGACTGCGGATATTTGTCGCGCAGGAATGCGACGAACTTGCGGAAGCCGTCGCGGCCGTCGGCTGCGTTCGGGTTGTGCTGCACGTAGCGATCACCGACGTACGCGAGCGCGGCGTCGGCATCCTTCTCGTTCAGGCCTTTTTCGTAGAACGCGAGCACGGTCCGCCGGTTGGCTTCCTGCTGCGCGTCCGTTGGCCCGGCCGCAACCGCGTGCGCGGTGGTCACGGCGAACAGGGCCGCCGCCATCCATCGTGCGGCCCGTGCCGCTGTCGTGCGTCGCATCGTCGTCTCCCGGGAAATCCCGCTGAAAACCGGATCATACCGGGGCGACGCTGTGCTCACGCTTCCCTCAGACCAGTGCGCCGTTGCGCGCGACGATCTTCCCCGACGACACGACGAGCCGCCGCACCGGCCGTGCGACCACAGCCTCGGCGAACGTCAGCGCGTCGACGAGCACGACGTCCGCGCGGCTGCCCGGCTGCAGCCCGTAACCGTCGAAGCCGCAACCACGCGCCGCGCCGTGCGTCACGCAGTCGAGCGCGACTTCGAGCGCATCGTCGCGGCGGAAATCGTTGCGCATGCCGATCAGCATCGCGCGTTCGAGCATGTCGGGCGACCCGTACGGCGTCCACGTGTCGCGCACGCCGTCGTTGCCGCCGATGACCGTCACGCCCGCCGCGCGGCACGCGGCCACCGGCGGCACGGGCACCGCCGCCGGCGCGGTCGTGACGAGTCCGACGCCGAGTTCGGCCATCCGCGCGAGCAGCGCATCGCGCTCGCGTTCGGCGATATCGCCGAGACAGAACCCGTGGCTGATCGTCACCTTGCCCTGCATGCCGCGCGTAGCCGTGCGCTGCAGGATCAGGTCGAGCGAGTACGCGCCCATCGATCCGCGCTCGTGCAGATGAAGGTCGAGCCCGCGACCGTGGCGCTCGGCGATTGCGAACAGCACGTCCACCGCCTCGACCGGATCGCCTTCGATCGCGCACGGGTCGAGCCCGCCGAGCAGATCGGCGCCGGCGGCGAGCGCGTCGGACAGCAGCGCATCGGTGCCCGGCCGCTTGAGCACGCCCGATTGCGGAAACGCGACGATCTGGATTTCGACTTCCCCGCGCAGCGTCTCGCGCGTCGCGAGCACGCCGTGCAGATGCCGCAGCCCGGCTTCGGTATCGATGTCGACGTGGGTACGGATGCGCGTCGTGCCGGCCGCGAGGAACGCACGCGCCAGCGCGAGCGACGCGGCGCCGGCGTCATGGCCGCTCGTCGCGCGATAGTGGCGCTCGTTCTCGATGCGGTCGACGAGGCGCGGCCCGACCTGGTTGCGATACCACGGCATCCCCCAGTGCGTCTTGTCGAGGTGCGTGTGGCCTTCGACGAGGCCAGGCAGCGCGAGCGCGCCCGCGCCGTCCTCGATCGCGCAGCCGGCGGGCGCGTCGAGCGACGGGCCGATGCGCGCGATGCGATCGCCTTCGATCAGGATGTCGAGCGCGGTGTCGGCGCTCGGGCGGACGTTGCGGATCAGCAGGTTCGTCATGTCGGTTCCGATGGGGTCGGTCAGTGCAGTCAGTGCGGTCAGCGTCAAGCGGGCACGGCGCGTGCCGTGCCGTCGGTCGGGTCGGTCAGCGCGTGAAGCGCAGCGCGGGAGCGAACGGCGCGCCGGTGTCGCTTTCACCGCGACGGAACACCCAGCGCTCGGCCGGCACGCCCGCGACGGCCGCCGCCGCATTCGGCGCACGCACCGCGACGAACGTCGCATCGCAGCCGACTGCAATTCCGTAGTTATCCTTTCCGATCACGCGCGCGCCGGCGTGAGTCGCCATGTCGAGCGCGATACCGAGCGCTGCGTCGGTGTAGAAGCCCGACCGGTAGCCGACCATCATCGCGCGCTGCAGCATGTCGCCGTTGCCGTACGGCCACCATGCGTCGCGGATGTTGTCGTTGCCCGCGAACACGTGCACGCCCGCGTCGCGCAGCGCTTGCACCGGCGGAAACGCGCAGTCGCCCGGCGCATTCGTCAGGATCGACACGCCGGCTTCGGCCAATGCCGCCGCCGTGCGCTGCACGTCGTCATCGCTCACCTGGCCGAGCGCATACGCATGGCTCACGTTCACACGACCGCCGAGCCCCGCCGCGCGCGTGCGCGCCGCGATCCGCAGCAGCTGCGCGATGCCCGTTTCACCGGGCTCGTGCAGGTGGATGTCGATCTTCGCGCCGCGCTTCTCGGCGATGCCGAACACGATGTCGAGCTGGCCGTCCGCATCGCCGTCGAGCGTCGTCGGGTCGATCCCGCCGACCACGTCCGCGCCTTCGCGCACGGCCGCATCGAGAATCTCGGCGGTGCCGGGGCACGACACAACGCCCGCCTGCGGAAACGCGACGAGTTCGATATCGACGATCCCGCGCCATTGCTCGCGCGCGGCCATCACGGCCCGCAGGTTCGACAGGCCCGTGGTTGCATCGACGTCGACGTGGCTGCGCATCGCGACCGTGCCGAATGCGGCGGCCTGCGCGATCAGCGCATTCGCGCGCTCGACGATTGGCGGCGCGCCCGCGAGCTGCCGCTTCTCGACCGCGAGCCGCTCGCGCAGCGTGCCGACCGGTTCGTGCGGCACCCAGCGATCGCCAACGAAGCTCTTGTCGAGATGGATGTGGCCGTCGACGAAGCCGGGCAGCACGACGCGACCGTCGAGGTCGATCGTTTCCGCGCCGGGTGCGGGGGCGCAATCGGCGCCGATCGCGGCAAAGCGGCCGTCACGGACGACGAGGTGGATGGGCTGGCCGCCGGCGTCGACGGCGTTGATGAAGATACGATCGGTCATGGCTCGGAATGTGGGGCGGTCGCGACACGTCACCGGCGCGGACAGGGGAAGGCACCGCAGCCGGCACGGCGCGACCGTTGGCAGGGAATCCGGCCACGATATCGGACGCCGTCGCCCGAGGCCAATTAAATGTCGCGATGCCGCGCATTCGATTTCGCGATGCGCCGCGCGCGCGGCCGCCGGGCCTGGCATGGCGATGGGGCGGGATCGCGGGGAAACTGGCGAAGAAGCCGATGGCCGCGCAGCATCTGCATCGCCGGAATACGGGCCTCCGGAAGCCGTGTCGCGCCCTTGCCGGGCGTCGCTTCCGCGCCCCGCCGGGGCGGCGATTTACGCGGCAACAGACTTTACACGTTGTTACCCGGCCGCACCGGACGCGCCTTCGGCCATTCCTTATACTCACGCCGAGTTCGCCACCCGTCCCGGCATTCGTCGGCGAACCCGTTGCCGATGCAGGAAACATCATGATGCGCATGCCTTCCACGAAGACCGTTCTGTTCGCCTCGCTCGTCGCCGTCGCGGCGCTTCCGCTGACCGCCTGCGTCGCGCCGGGTTACTACGGCACGCAGCCGGGGTATCCGCAGCAACAGCAATACGCAACGCCCGGCTATGCACAGCCCGCGTATTCTCAACCGGGCTACGTGCAGCAGCAACAGCCGTATCCGAACCAGGCGCCGCAACCGTACGATCAGTATGGCAACCAGCAGCAATACGGGTCGCAGCCGTATGACCAGTACGGCAATCAGCAGCAATACGGCAACGGCTACGGCACGCAGTACGGCACGGTCACGAACATCCAGCCGGTCAACGGCTCGGTCGGCCCGTCGGGCGTCGCCGGCACCGTCGTCGGTGCGCTGGTCGGCGGCCTGGTGGGCAACCAGTTCGGCCGCGGTCACGGCCGCGATGCGGCCACCGTGATCGGTGCGCTCGGCGGTGCGGTGGCCGGCAACCAGATCGGCCAGCAGATGGGCGCCGCACAAGGCCCGAGCAGCTACCGGATCGACGTGCAGGTCAGCGACGGCTCGATGCGCTCGTTCGACGTGCAGTCGCCGGGCAACCTGCGTCCGGGCGATCGCGTGCAGATCAACGGCAATCAGCTCGCGCGTTATTGATTCGGATGCGGTGCGCCTGACCTGATCGGGCGCATCGTCGTGCGCTCGACGTCGGGCACCGGTTCGGCGCGACGGCGCGCCTGCTTCACGTCCCCCCTCATTCTTCGTGCCCGCGCGGCGCGCATGATGCGCCGCCGACACTTCCGCAGCGCGACGCACTCGCCTTCAGTGCGCCCCGTCGCACAACCTCTGCCCCGCACCAATAGCCGCGCCCCGCGCATCGCCGTCACACACGTTCGACGCCGAGTCCGACACGTGTCGACCGCGCAGCCGCCTGCAGGTGCCGCGAACGCCGGTAGATGATCGCCATCAACGCCATCACCGCCGCGCCGGCATACAGCGACCCGCGCGTCGACGGATCGACGCCGAGCATCACGAACACGAACGCGACGAACACGAGGCAGATCCACGACGTGACCGACGCATACGGCATACGGAACGCCACCGTCTCGCCGCGTGCGGCCAGCGCGCGCCGGAACCGCATGTGGGTCAGCACGATCATCGCCCAGATCACCGCCACGTCGAACGACAGGAACGACATCAGCCAGCCGAACACGCGCGCGGGAATCACATAGTTCAGCACCACGCCGACCGACATGAACAGCACAGTCGCCCGCACCGCACGCGACGGCGACCCGCTCGCGCTCAGCGCCGCGAACGATGCGGGCGCGAGACCATTGCCGGCCATGCTCGACAGCATGCGCGCGCCGCTGAACACGATGCAGTTGAAGCTCGACAACGCGGCCGTCACCACCACGAAGTTGACGATGCCGGCCGCCTGCCGCAGCCCGAGCGATTCGAACGTCGTCACGAACGGGCTGCCATGCTCGCCAAGCTCGTGCCACGGGTACAGCGCCATGATGATGAACAGCGCGCCGACGTAGAAGATCAGGATGCGCCACAGCACCGAGTTGATCGCGCGCGGAATCATCTTCTGCGGCTCGCGCGCCTCGCCGGCCGTGAGGCCGATCATCTCGACGCCCGCGAACGAATACGCGACGATCGGCAGCGCGCTCACGACCCCAAGCACGCCATGCGGAAACACACCGCCGTGGCGCCACAGGTTCGACAGGCCGACGGGCTCGCCGCCATGGCCGATCCCGGTGAACACGATCAGCGCGCCACCCGCGATCATCAGCACGATCGTCACGACCTTCACGATCGCGAACCAGAATTCCAGTTCGCCGTACACCTTCACGTTGAGCAGGTTGAACGCCGAGATCGCGGCGATCGCCGATACGACCCACAGCCACTGCGGCACATCCGGAAACCAGAAGCCCATGTAGATGCCGATGGCGGTCGTCTCCGCGACGCCGACGCCGACCATCAGCAGCCAGTAGCTCCAGCCGACCACGTAGCCGGCGAACGGCCCGACGTATTCGAACGCATACGCACCGAACGAGCCGGACACCGGCCGGTGCACGGCCATCTCGCCGAGCGCGCGCATGATCAGGAAGATCATCGCGCCGCCGATCAGGTAGGCGACGAGCGCGCCGGGCCCGGCCGCCTTGATCGCGGACGCCGAGCCGAGGAACAGGCCGACGCCGATGGCCATGCCGAGGGCCATGAACGAAATCTGGCGCGCGCCGAGTTCGCGCCGCATCGTGTGCTGTTGCATGTTGTCTCCAGTCGTTGATCGTCGCGGCGAGCCGGATCGGCCGGCCGCTGGATGGAGCGGCCGGCGTCGTGTGCCGGCCGCCCTGCTGCTGCGCACGGTCGCCGGTTCAGCGGCCGTGCAGAAAGCGTTCGACGCGAAACGGCGCCGGGTCGACGAACGGCTGCGTGCCGGTCATCAGGTCGGCGACCAGCCGGCCGGTCACGGGGCCGAGCGTGAAGCCGTGATGCGCATGCCCGAACGCGAACCACAGATCGCGGTGGCGCGGCGCCGGCCCAATGACGGGCAGCATGTCGGGCGTGCACGGCCGGCGGCCGAGCCACGGCGTGCCGTCGACGCGTGCGCCGAGCGGAAACAGCTCGCGCGCGACCGGTTCGACGGCATCGAGCTGGGTGGGCGTCGGCGGCGTATCGCAAAGCCCGAGCTCGACACCGGTCGTCAGGCGGATGCCGCGCGTCATCGGCGTGATCAGGAAGCCGCTGTCGGCATCGAGCACGGGCCCGTTCAGCCGCGCGCCCGGCTGCGCTGCATAGTGCATGTGATAGCCGCGCTTGACCGCGAGCGGCAGCGTGTAGCCGAGCCGTTCGCACAGCAGGTCCGACCACGGCCCGAGCGCGACGACCGCCGCGCGCGCGTCGACCGGGCCTTGCGCGGTGTCGACGCGCCAGCCGTTCGCGGCGGACAGCGTCAGCGCATCGCCGGTCAGGATGCGGCCGCCGAGTTGCTCGAAGTGGCGCGCATACGCGGTCACGAGTGCATTCGGATCGCTGATCGAATCGGAGCCCGTGTAGCGCAGCGCGCCGACCAGCGCGCGGCTCAGGTTCGGCTCGGCGTCGCGCAGCGCGGCCGCATCGAGCGCGTCGAAGGTCACGCCGTATTCGGCGCGCCAGCGCTCGGCATCGCGCGTTTCGGCATCGCGCGTCGCGGCCGTGCGGAACACCTTCAGCCAGCCGCCTTCGCGCAGCAATGCGCCGGCGCCGGCCGCGTCGATCAGCGCGCGATGCTCGGTCACGCAGTGTTCGATCAGCGGCGCATACGCGCGCGCGATCTCCGCATGGCGCGCCGGATGCGAGTTGCGCCAGTAGCGGTACAGGAACGGAATCAGTTTCGGCAGCGCGCCGACGTGATAGCGGACGTCGGGCGAGCGGTTGCACGCGTATTTCAGCAGCGTGCCGAAGCCGCGCGGAAACGCATACGGATACACGCCTTCGCGCTGGATCAGCCCGGCATTGCCGAGCGATGTCTCGTTGCCGGGCGCCTGGCGGTCGACGAGCGCGACCGACAGGCCGCGCTGTTGCAGATGAACGGCGACGGACACGCCGATCATGCCGCCGCCCAGGACGAGCGTGTCGTATGTCATCGGGAATTCCTCGGGCGGGTGGTGCCGGCGTCAGGCGAGCGCGGTCACGGCGATCTCGACGTCGAGACCGGGCTTCATCAGCAACGCCTGCACGCACGCGCGGGTCGGCGCGTGGCCGGCCGGCACCCAGGCGTCCCACACCGCATTGAACGCGTCGAAGTGCGCGGCATCGCTGAGCCACACGTTAGCCGTCAGCACGCGCGTCTTGTCGACGCCGGCGGATGCGAGCAACGCATCGATGCGCGTGAGGATTTCGGTCGCCTGGACGGCGATCGGCGCGCCGGCCGTATCGGGCACCTGGCCGGCCAGGTGGACGAAGCCGTTCGCGATCACGACCTGGCTCATGCGTGCGCCGGTCTGCAGACGTTTGATTTCACTGGACATGAGGGTTTGCACCTTCGCGGGGCCGGCCGCGACCGGCCGGGAAAATAAATGGCTGGGAAAGCCGCTGCCGTGTGCGGAATCGTCGGGCAACCGCCGCACGGGCGAGCTGCGCCGATGCGCACACGTGTCGTTCACGCCGGCCGCACCGGCCCCGCGAGTTTCGCGCCGTCCGATGCTAGAGTGGCCGTCACGCCCACCGTCGGCGATTTCGACGAAAATTATCATATACGAGAAAATTTATTCTCGTATACGACAAAACCCGTATTCACGCCACGTCCGTCGCGCCCCGTATCCGCATGCCCAAATCCACCGTCCCCGTTCCGCCGCCCACCGACGCTGCGCCGCAGCTCGACCACCAGACGGTCGGCGCGCGGCTGCGCGACGCGCGCAAGTCGCGCGGCCTGACGCTCGCGCAACTATCCGAGCGCTCCGGTATCGCGGTGTCGACGATTTCGAAGGCCGAGCGCGGCGACATCGCGCTCACCTACGACAAGTTCGCGGCGCTTACGCATGCGCTCGCGCTCGACTTCGACACGATGTTCGGCCGACCCGCGCCGGCCGGCGCGATGACCCCGTCGTTCACGCCGGCCGGCCAGCAGATGGTGTACGACACGCCGAACTATGCGTATGGGATGCTCGCGAACGACCTGACCGGCAAGCGGATGGTGCCCGTGCGCGGGCGGATCCATGCGCGCAAGCTGTCGGACTTCGCCGACTACATCCGGCACAGCGGCGAGGAGTTCGTGTTCGTGCTGAGCGGCGAGCTGGAGCTGCGTTTCGAGAACGGCCATGCATACCGGCTCGGCGCCGGCGACAGCCTGTATTTCGACAGCGCGGTCGGGCACGTGTACCTGAGCCTCGGCGACACCGATGCCGAGGTGCTCGCGTGCTGCGTCGACGGCGATGGCAGGCGGCCGCGCGACGCGATCTGACGATCTGGCGATCTGCATTCGATCACGCGGCGGTGTCGAACGCCGCCACGCGACACCGGGATTCCTATTACGATAAGGGTGATGCATCCTGCGGCCCCAGCGGCTCGCGCCGGCATGCACGACCTTCAACCGGAACGCCCCCGATGACGATCACCACCCGCCTGCTCGATGCGGCCGACGCCGCCCGTTTCCAGACCGTTCGCCTGCGTGCGGTCGACACCGCTCCCACCTCCTTCCTGCCGACGCTCGACGAAGAATCGCAGGTGCCGGTCGACGAATTCGCGACGCGCATCACGCCGACTCGTGAACGCGCAGTGTTCGGCGCGTTCGACGGCGATACGCTCGTCGGCATCACGGGCGTACGCCGCGATGCGCGCGTGAAGATCGCGCACAAGGCGACGATCTGGGGCGTGTTCGTCGATCCCGCGTATCGCGGGCAAGGCATCGCGCAAACGCTGCTCGAAAGCGCGACCGCGCACGCGGCGCAGGAATGGGACTGCAAGCAACTGATGCTGTGCGTGAACGAGGTCAACGCCACCGCGGAGCGGCTGTATGCATCGCAGGGGTTCGTGCGGTTCGGTACGGAACCGCGCTCGATGTGCGTCAATGGCCGCTTCTACGACGAACACCACATGGTCAAGACGCTCGGTTAACGCGTTCGAGCCGGTGTTCGCGCGCATCGACCGAGCGAGCGCGAACGCTCTTCTCGTCCACGCGCCACGTTACCGCTTGTCTGTAATCGTCGTGTTGACGGCCTGCCCGGCGATCGTCACGTCTCAGGTGGAACGTGACGATGCTCCGCAGCACGATCGGCCCAGCGCAATAGCCGTTGCCGGACGGCACGACGACCCGGCCGCCGCCTTCGTGGCAGCACGCGTCGATCTCCGCGAGAAACGCCGGGCGCGAATCGAACACGCCGGACGCGTGGATCACGATTTATACGTCGTCGTACCATCAAGCTCAGTCCAGGCGTGATCGACGCCCTGCATGCATTTGTCGCTTACCTGTTTTTACTGAATCAATGGCCCAGATGTGTGCGCACACTCACATTCGAGTCGAGGGTCTTTGAGATATGTTGTCGTATGTTTATGCGCAAAAACTTCAACTAGAAATCCCCCGGCCGACGTCGTCAGCCGAGGCGAACGCCTACTCGCCGGCCACCGCGACTGCCCCCGTCACTGGCTCGCGTCCCGCCGAAGCAACCGGCTCGAACATCAGCACCAGATCGCCGCGATAAGGCCCGTTGGCCGACGCTGCCCCGCCGCTGGCCGGCGCTTTTGCACTGATCTTCAGCGTGCGGGTTTCGTCGTAGCCGTCAAAGCCGTCGTGCGCGGGCTTGGCCAGCGTGAGCATACGAGCGCCATCGGACGCGATTTCCGCATCGCCCGCATTACCCGTCAGCAGAACCTTCGCGTTGACCAGATCGTCGTGGCCGTTCGACAGTCGCAGCGGCTGCAGCAGCGTGACGTTGATATCGGGATTCGTCGTGCGGACGCGAATCGGCAGCGCCGCGGCAAACGTCTGCTGCCGGGCGTCCGTCGCGTTCAGTTCGACCACGCCGTACGCGGCGTTGTCCGGATTCGACACGAACAGGCTGTCGCCGATATACGCGGTCAGCGTGATCTTCTTGACGACCGCCTGCGGCGACGCCGGGCCTGCGTGAGCGATGCCGGCCAATGCACCGCACGCGACGAGTGCAGCCAGCTGTTTTCCGATCTTCATGGTGTCGTTCCGCGTTTCGAATGGTTGATATGCGAGCACCCGATTCCGCCATCGCCCCAAAATCCGGAATTCCTTTATCCCGAAATTCACCGGCAATATCCCCGTGGAATTCGATATGCCCTGCCGTATGCGTGCGCGATCGCGTCGGCCGAATGCCATCGCATCGCGTAACGGATTCGCCTGTCAGCCCATTCCGGCCTGCTTGGGCGCCTCCCTCGCGCTACGGCACACAATCACGATAGGTCGCGAAAAGCCCATTAAAAATCCATGGAAACCTTCACGATTCTTTTCGGTTTCCATTTACCAGTGCCATCTCCAAATCAAATAAAGCACGCTCGCCCATTGCTCGACTATCCGGCGGGCGCCCATCCGCCTCCGTAATTCCGCCCCTGTTCATCCCCCCACCGCCCGCGCTATCGTTTCCGTACCTTCACAGCCCAGGAGTTGCCTTTGCCTTCCCGCCACGGAGTCGACCTCATCCGCGCCCGCGCACTGTTCGATCGCGAGCGCCGTGCATTCACCGAAGCCATGCCGATCTCCCGCGCCCTGTCCGCGGAAGCGTCGGAGCACTTGCTGTTCGGCGTGCCGTTGCACTGGATGCAGGACTGGTCGACGCCGTTCTCGCTGTACGTGAAGGAAGCACGCGGCGCGACGTTCACCGACGTCGACGGCCATCGCTACGTGGACTTCTGCCTCGGCGACACCGGCGCGATGTTCGGCCATGCGCCCGAACCCGTCGCGCGTGCACTCGTCGAGCAGGCCACGCGCGGCTACACGACGATGCTGCCGAGCGAGGACGCCACGTGGGTGTCGCGCGAACTCGCGCGCCGCTTCAGGCTGCCGGTCTGGCAGTTCGCATTGAGCGCGAGCGACGCGAACCGCTTCGTGCTGCGCTGGGCGCGCGCGGCCACCGGCCGCAAGACGATCGTGGTGTTCAACGGCTGCTATCACGGCACCGTCGACGACGTGTTCGTCGATCTCGTCGATGGCCGCCCCGTGCAGCGCGACAGCCTGCTCGGGCAGTCGTACGACCTGCTCGCGAACACGCGCGTCGTCGAATTCAACGACCTCGCCGCGCTCGAAGCGGCGCTGAAAGACGGCGATGTCGCCTGCGTGCTCGCCGAGCCCGCGATGACGAACATCGGGATGGTGCTGCCCGATCCGGGCTTCTGGGAGGCGGCACGCGAACTGACGCGCCGCTACGGCACGCTGCTCGTGATCGACGAAACGCACACGATCAGCAGCGGCCCGGGCGGCTACGCGGTCGCGCACGATCTCGAGCCGGACATGCTGGTAGTCGGCAAGCCGATCGCGGGCGGCGTGCCGTGCGCGGTGTACGGGTTCAGCGCGGAATGTGCCGAACGCGCGAAGCAGGCGAAGCTGAATGCGCCGCCCGGCCATTCGGGGATCGGCACGACGCTCACCGCAAACATGCTCGCGATGCATGCGATGCGTGCAACGCTCGCCGAAGTGGCGACCGACGCGGCGTATGCGCACATGTTCGAACTCGCCGCGCGGCTGGCGACCGGGCTCGAACAGGCGATCGCGAAGCACGGGCTGCCGTGGTGCGTGACGCGCATCGGCGCGCGCACCGAGTTCCAGTTCGCGCCCGTGCCGCCGCGCAACGGGACGCTCGCCGGCGCGCAGCTCGACAGCGAGCTCGAACACATCGTGCACCTGTACCTGCTGAATCGCGGCGTGCTGATCACGCCGTTCCACAACATGATGCTCGTGTGTCCGCAGACGACGGCCGATGATGTCGATCGGCTCGTCGCGCAGTTCGACGCGTGTCTCGGCGAACTGGTGTGATGGCGTGACATGCGCGGCGGGATGCACGTCGCACGCGTATGGCCGCGATGCGTTGCGGGCGGTGTCGTTTGCGTCGCTCGACGGTGAAACGGCTCGCCGCCCTGCGAGCCGTTTCACGTTGCATGCGAATCGCGCAGCGACGCGCTATGCCACCTGCAACGCCTGCCGCGCCACTTCCGCGAAATACCGCGCGCCGATCGACAGGATCTCGTCGTTGAAGTCGTAGCCCGCGTTATGCAGCGGCACGCCGCCGCGCCCGGCAGCCTCCCCGTTGCCGATGAAGACGAAATTGCCGGGCACCGCCTGCAGGAACGCGCCGAAGTCTTCCGAGATCATCATCGGCTGGACGTTCGCGTCCACGTTCTCCGCACCCGCCACCTGCGCCGCGGCCCGCACGGCCGTGTCGACCCACTCCGGCGAATTCACCGTCGGCGCGAACTCGTGCGTGTACTCGAACGCGCAGGTCGCGCCGTGCGTGCGGCAGATCCCTTCGCTGATCTCGCGCATCCGCGTGGCCAGCAGCGCCTGCACGTCACGCGAATAGCTGCGCGTATCGCCCTTGATCGTCACCGTCGACGGCAGCACGTTGCGCAGCCCGTCGGTGATGAACTCCGTGCACGAGATCACGGCCTGCTGGCCCGGATCGAGATTGCGCGACACGATCGTCTGCAGCGCGAGCACGACCTGCGCGCCGATCACGATCGGATCGATGCCCATGTGCGGGCGCGCCGCGTGCGTGCCGCGCCCATCGATTCGGATCACGAAATTGTCCTCGCTCGCCATGATGCCGCCCGCGCGCGTCGAGAACGTGCCCGCGCGCATCCCCGGCATGTTGTGCGCGCCGAAGATCGCGTCGACCGGAAAGCGCTCGAACAGCCCGTCGGCCATCATCGCCTTCGCGCCACGGCCATGCTCCTCGGCGGGCTGGAAGATGAAACGCACGGTGCCGTCGAAATCCTTGCGCTCGGCCAGCAGCCGCGCGGCGCCGAGCACCATCGACATGTGGCCGTCGTGCCCGCACGCATGCATCTTGCCGGGCGTGCGCGACGCATGTTCGCGGCCGGGCGCGTGCTCGGCGATGTTCAGCGCGTCCATGTCCGCGCGGATGCCGATCGCGCGCTTGCCGGTACCGGCCGTCAGGTTCGCGACGAGCCCCGTGCCGCCGATCCCGCGATGCACGTCGAGCCCGAGCGTCGTCAGGATGCGTGCAACGTAGTCCGACGTGTTCACCTCTTCGAACCCCGTCTCCGGATGCTGGTGCAGATGGCGGCGCCAGGTCTTCAGTTGCCCCTGCAGCGTGCTTTCTTCGGTTGCGTCCATGGCGTTGGCCTCGTCAGTCGTGGTCGATCGTAGTCAGTCGGGATGTCGCTCAGGCCGCCACTGCCGCGCGGTCCAGCCAGGCGCGCTGCCGCGCGAGCACGGCGTCGGCCGTCTCGCCGACGCAGTTCCGGTACACGGAGGGCGCCGTCGCGCCTTCCGTATTGATCGCCAGCACGCGCGAGTGCGCATCGAGCCCCACCTGCCGCGCGAGCGCAGGGTCGCGCATCAGCACGTCGAGCCCCGCGACGCCGGCCGCACCCGATTCGCCGGCCACGAGCGGCACATCGCGAACGCTGCCGGCCGCGAGGCCGCGCATCGCCTGCACCGCGTCTTCATCGTCGATCAGCATGAAGTAGTCGATGCACATCTCGAGGAAATCCCACGCGAGCGGCGACGCCTCACCGCACGCGAGCCCGGCCATCACGGAATCGACGCTGCCGGTCGCCCTGGACGCGCGCCCCGCGAGCGCACTCTGGTACAGGCAGTCGGCCTGGCGCGGCTCGACGACGATGAAATGCGGCCGCTGCACGCCGTCGCGCTCCCACAGGTAACTCGCGACACCCGCGGCGAGGCCGCCCACGCCGCCCTGCAGCAGCACGTGCGTGAACGGCCGCCCGTCGTCCTGCGCCGCCTGCGCGGCAGCCTCGGCGGCAATCACGCCATAGCCCTGCATCACGTCGCGCGGAATCGCTTCGTAGCCGTCGTACGACGTATCCGACACGACATACCAGCCGTTCGCCTGCGCAAGCTGCGCCGCGCAGACGACCGACTCGTCGTAGTTCCCCTCGATGCGCACGATCCGCGCGCCGTACGCGGAGATCGCACGTTCGCGCTCGGCGTCGACGTTCGCGTGCAGCACGATCACGCACCCGCAGCCGATCGCACGCGCGGCAGCGGCGAGCGCGCGGCCGTGATTGCCGTCGGTCGCGCTGATCACCGTCAGGTCGGCCAGCTCCGCCGCGTAGCGGCCGGTGACGAGCCCTTGCGGATCGAGATCCTGCGTGCGTCGCAGGCGCTTCACGAGCCGCACCAGCGCGATCGGCGCGCCGAGCGCCTTGAAGCTGCCGAGCGGCGAGCGGCACGACTCGTCCTTCACGCTGACGCTCGCGACGCCGAGCCGCGCGGCAAGATCCGGCAGCGCGCGCAGCGGCGTGCGCGCGTTGCCGACGAGCGGCCAGTGCGACAGCCACGCGCCGCTTTCGTCGGCCGATGCGATGTTCATCACGCGGCGCAGCGCGTGGGGATAAGCGGTGCGCGAGGCGCGGGGGTTGGCGATCAGCATGGCGGGCAGCACTCCAAGAGTCGGTTCGGGTCGGGCGCGCACGGGTTGCGCGCGCCGCCGGTTCGAAAAATAATATTGCGCACACGGGTCAATAAAATCGCCAATTCGGTAGCCGTCACGCAAAAATTTCTCATTCTTTCGAGGCTTCACGCGCCATCATGACCACCCCACTCGATGCGTTCGATCGCAAGCTGCTGATGGAAATCCAGCGCGACGCGCAGACGCCGCAAAGCGAACTCGGCGCGCGCGTCAACCTGTCGACCGCGGCCGTGAACCGGCGCCTGAAGCGTCTCGCGGACGACGGCGTGATCGAGCGCTACACGGCCGTCGTCGCACCGGACAAGGTCGATCACCCGCTGACGATCGTCGTCAACGTCGAGGTCGAAAGCGAGCAGATCGACCAGCTCGACGCGATGAAGCGCACCTTCGAGCGCTGCCCGCAGATCCAGCAGTGCTACTACGTGACGGGGGAGTGGGATTTCGTGCTGATCCTGGCCGTGCGCAACATGGATCAGTACAACGCGCTCACGCGTGAGCTGTTCTTCGCGAACAACAACGTGAAGCGGTTCAAGACGCTGGTGAGCATGAGCCGCGTGAAGGTCGGGCTCGAGGTGCCGGTCGAACCGGGCGAGTGAGTGAGCGGTTGCACACAGGAGGCGACCCGGCGCGCGATAGTGCACCGGCCGCCTCCCATCGACGGCTACGTCAGCGGCAGCTGAAGCTCGCCGCCGAATTCAGGTCGCCTGACCCGTTGTAGCGCGCCACCTGCGGGTACGGGCACAACGGCCGCGTACGCCCCGCGCCCCATGACGCGGGCACGTCCGCATTCGGCACCGCGTTCGTCGCATCGCGCGCGGTGGCCACCACCGCATTGGGCGCCTGCCCCTGCTCGACCCAGGCCACGAGCGGCGTCAGCAGGTCGAACTGGTCGGCCGCCGGCCCGCCCGAGCAGTGGTTCATCCCCGGCACCGGATAGAAGCGCGCGAAATCGGACGCATCGCCGCCGTTCGCCTGCGCAACCCGTGCATACCAGTCACGCGTGTCGTCGAACGAGAACACCGGGTCGCCGGTGCCGTGATAGACCAGCAGCTTCGCCCCGCGCGCCTTCAGCGCGGACAGGTTGGTCTCGTCGGGCGGCGTCATGAACGACCACGCGGATTGCGTGTACACGCCGCTGGTCGCGAAGATCGCCGGCGCATCGTTGTCCATGTCGAAGCCGAGCGCGAAACCGGGCAGGTTCGCGAGCGCCGCGGCGGTTTTCGGCGGCGTCATGAACGTGAACGCCATCGCGGCCGGGTCGAGCACGACGGAATTCGACTGCTTCCACGCGGCCCAGCCAGGGCCCGACACGCCCGGATCGTACGGAAAGCTCGCGTACAGCGCCGTGCCCGCGCTGTTGCGTGCGCCGGTGAACACGTTCTCCAGCGCGGTTTTCTGCGCGGGTGTCAGGCACGATCCTGTCCGCGTGCCGTTCGCGCAGGTCGGAATATCGGTATCGACGCTGAAGTGCGCCTGGCACGCGGCGACGTCCTGCACCATCCCGTCGGCCGCGCCGTCGAGCGCATCGCATTTCTCGAGAATCTTCGCGCCGACGAACTGCCGCTCCGCGTCGGTGAAGCCGCTGCGGATATCCGGCAGCCCGTTCGACCCGGTCGCCGATGCGATCTTCGCGAACTGCTGCGCGCCGTACATCTCGCCGATCGCCGCCTTCGGCAGATGGAAGCCCGGATCGCCCGCGATGATGCCGTCGTAGTCGGCCGGGTTACGCACCGCCGTGACCATCGCATGTCGGCCGCCGTTCGAGCAGCCACCGAAATAGCTGCGGTCGGGCGCTTTGCCGTACGCGAGCCGGATCACCTGCTTCGCCATCGGCGTCAGCGCATCGACCGCGCCGTAGCCATAGTCGATGCGCGCCTGCGGATCGAGGCCGAACAGCGGGTTCTGCGCGGCGCTGTGCCCGGAATCCGAGCTGATCACCGCGAAGCCCTGGTTCAGCGCATCGGTCAGCGGCCCGCCGCCACCGATCTCGCCGGTCGCCGTCACGACGTTGCCGTCGAGCCCGCCGTTCGCCTGGTAGAAGAAGCGGCCGTTCCACGCCTTCGGCAAGCGCATCTCGAAGCCGATCGCATAGGTCTTGCCGTCGACCGTGCTCACGCGCTCGTTCATCTTCCCTTCGATCACGCAATGCTCGGCGATCGGTTTGCCCGCCACCGTGAGTGCGCCCGCGGCCGCGGTCGTCACCGACGTGAACGACGTGTTCGCATACGCGAGCTTCGCGGCGAGCGCGTCGCACGTCTGCGCCATCGCGGCCGGTGTCGCGGCGCTCAGGTGCGTGGGCGCGGCGCTGATCGAATCGTCGCCGCCGCAACCGGCGAGCAGGGCGGCGGCGGACAGCGGCGCAACACAGAGGAATGCAGATTTCCTGTTCAAGATAACTCCCGTTCGGTTCGTCACGCCGGTGAATCAGAACATGTGCCGCACGCCGACCATCGCGCCGAGCTGCCCCATCCCCGCGCCGGGCGTCGTGCCGGGCCCGCCGCCGCTGACCGAGTAGCGCGCATGCGCGCTGTTCCACAGATACGACGATTGCGCATAGACGGCCGTGCGCTTGGTCAGCAGATAGGTCGCGCGCAGCGTGGCCATCGTCGCGCGCGTGTCGTGCGCGCTGTTGACGATCCGGTAGCCTTCGCCGTCGACGATGAAATCGGGCTTCACCGCATACGACGCGCCGACGAAGAACAGGTCCGAATGCGCACCCACCGCGGCCGGCGAACCGGTCGACACGCGCCGCCCGATCCAGCCCGCGCCGATCTTCGCGCCGGCCGCCTGCGCATACGCGCTCACGTGCGTGCGCGCGTCCTTGCCGCCACTGCTGGTGAAGGGAACGGGCGCCACGCCGTCGAAGAAGTTCGCGGCCGCGCCGGTGCCGCCGCGCTGTTCCTCGTACGAGGCCGCCGCACCGAAATACGCGCTGTCGTACTTGAGCATCACCGACCAGTTGCGACACTGCACCGCGTCGCCCGGCACCTGCCCCGCGCACGTGCCCTGCCCCGGCGAGTTGCCGGTGCCCGCGCCGTCGCGGCCGAACGAATACGCGGCGCCGAACGTCACGCCGCGATACGCGCCGACGTAGGTCACCGCGTTGTCGGCGCGGCCGTTCGGCACGTACGCGTCGAACGAGCCGAGCCCGTAGATGTCGGGACCGATGATGTCCGCGCCCTGCAGCGCGAGATAGGTCATCGTGTACTGGCGGCCGAACGCAAGCGTGCCGAAGCCGCTCTTCAGCCCCACGAACGCCTGGCGCCCGAACAACCGGCCGCCCTGCCCGAGATCGCCGCCGCGCACGTTGAAGCCGCTTTCGAGCGTGAACACCGCCTGATAGCCGCCGCCGAGATCCTCGGTGCCGCGCAGCCCCCAGCGCGACGGCAGCTCGCCCGTCACGCCCGGCATCCGCACGACGTGGTCGCCTGCCGCGTTCGCGTGCGACACGAATTCGACGCCCGTGTCGATGATCCCGTACAGCGTCACGCTCGACTGCGCGTGCGCGCCCGGCGCGGCGAGTGCGCAGCACGCGCCGGCGGCCAGCAGGCCGTTCCTGGTTTTCGTCTTCATTGCGTTGCGTCTCCAGACCTTGAGTAAGCGCGCTCTGACGGCGCGCATTGATAAAAACGAAACGTCAGTCGCCGGCTTGCGGGCGGCGAATCAGCACGAATGCAGCGAAGGCCGCGACGAGCGTGACGGGGATGCTCGCGCCGATCACGACCGGTGCGCTGCGGCCCGCGGCCAGCAGCGTCGCGGCCGCGAGCGGCCCGACGACGGAACCGAGCCGGCCGACCGCCACCGCCGCGCCGACACCCGTGCCGCGCATCGCGGTCGGGTAGTAGATCGCCGCGAGCGCATACAGCACCGACTGCCCGCCGACGACGAACATCCCCGCCGCGAACGCGGCCGCCGCGAGCGACGCGAAACCGGGCGCGGCTGCGAGCGCGGCGAGCGACAGCACGATCCCGACGTACATGCCGCCCACCACGCGCGACGCGCGCATCCGGTCGAGCGCCGCGCCGATGCCGAGCGCGCCGAGGCCCGCGCCGACGTTGAACGCGATCTGCACGAGGCCGACGTGCGCGCGATCGAGGCCGCGCGAGGCCATCAGCGACGGCAGCCAGTTCAGCAGGAAGTAGAGGACGATCAGCGTGCAGAAGTAGCTGACCCACAGCGCGACCGTCGACGTGGTGCGCCCGTCGCCGAACAGCGTGCGTGCGACGCTGGACCGCGCGGCCTGCGTGCCCGCTACGTCGAGATACGCACGCGATTCCGGCAGGAACCACACGAGCAGCGGCACGAGCAGCAGCGGCCCCACGCCGCCGACGTAGAAGATGTGCCGCCATTCGGTGTCGCCGGCGAGCAGCACGCCGATCACCGACGCGATCACGCCGCCGAACGGGATCCCGCAGTACATCGTCGCCACCGCGCTGCTGCGCGAGCGCGGCTCGACCGCTTCGGACGACAGCGCGATCAGGTTCGGCATCGCGCCGCCGAGGCCGATGCCGGTCAACACGCGCACGACGACGAGCATCGCGAACGTCGATACCTGCGCAGTGGCGATCGACAGCAGCCCGAACAGTACGACCGATGCGATCAGCACGCGCTTGCGGCCGATCCGGTCGGCGAGCCGCCCGCCGAGCATCGCGCCCGGCAACAGCCCGAAGGTGCCCGCGCTGAACGCGATGCCCATCTGCGATACGGTCAACCCGAATTCGCGCGCCATGCGCGGCGCGGCGACGCCGACCGACTGCAGGTCGAGCCCTTCGAGAAGTGCGATCGCGAAACACAGCGCGAGCGTGGTCGCGACCGTGGATTTTTCCGCAACGTAGGTGTTCATCGTGTCTCCAGTCCCATGTCTTGTAATCGGTCGGCCATGCAACGGCCGCCGCGCGCCGCCAGCCAGTGGCGGGTCGGCGCGCGAGGTGTCGTCCGAACGGTCGCATTTATCAGGCAGCCTGATTAAACGACCGCAACAATGCCTGCCGGTATCGTGGCCGGCCGGTCGTTGTGCGTGTTTGCTTCGTTTGTTGCCGCTTACGCGTAAATCACGTCAGGATCGCGCCGCGCCGGGTCGTACAGCGCGTCGATCGTCGCCGCGCGATGCTTCTGCACGGCCGCCTGGTTCAGCGAACCCTTGTCCGTCACTTCGCCGAGATCGAGCGACGGCGGCGTGTCGATCAGCCGGACTCGCGCGACGAACGTCGAACCGCCGCTCGCGTTCCGGTTCAGCGCGGCCAGCCATGCGGCGAACGCCGCGCGCACCGCCGGCGCGCGCAGCACGTCGGCCACGGAGGCATCGGCGGCCAGCCCCGCCAGCGCACGGCAGGCATCGACGCGCGGAAACACCAGCAAGCCGATGTCGTCACGATTGATCCCGGTGACGACCACGTCCTGCACGTACGGCGCGCCGGTCGACACCGCGTTCGCGCGCAACGGCCCGACGCTGACGAACGTGCCGCTGCTCAGCTTGAAATCCTCGGTCAGCCGCCCGTCGAAGAGCAGCCCGAGTTCCGGCCGCTCGGGATCGGCGAACACGCCCGCGTCGCCGCTGCGGTAATAACCTTCGTCGTCGAATACGTCGCGCGGATCGACGTCCGCATGCCAGTAGCCGCGCATCACGTTGGGCCCCTTGAAGCGCAGTTCGTGCTTGCCGCCGCACGGCACGAGCTTCGCGTCGCAGCCGGGCGCGGGCAGCCCGATATAGCCGGCGCGCATCAGCGGCCCGGTCGTGAACAGGCACGACGGCGACGCCTCCGTCATCCCGAGGCCGGCCATGATCCGGATGCGCTCGCCGCAATGCGCTTCGGTCACGCGGTCGAGCCGGTCCCACGCGGCCTGCGACAGCCCCGCGCCGCCGAAGAAATACAGCTTCACGCGCGAGAAGAACGTCGCGCGCAACTCGGCATCGCGTTCGAGCGCGACGGTCAGCTCTTCCCAGCCCTTCGGCACGTTGAAGTAGATCGTCGGCGCGATCTCGCGCAGGTTGCGCACGGTTTCGTCGAAGCGGCCAGGCATCGGACGGCCGTCGTCGATATACAGCGTGCCGCCGTTGTACAGCGCGATGCCGAGGTTGTGGCTGCCGCCGAACGTGTGATTCCACGGCAGCCAGTCGACCAGCACCGGCGGTTCGCGCGTCAGTTCGGGCATCGTCTGGCGCAGCATCTGCTGGTTGCTGCACAGCATCCGGTGCGTGGTCGGCACGGCCTTCGGCTGCTTCGTCGAACCGGACGTGAACAGGATCTTTGCAAGATGGTCGGGGCCGACCGCCGCGTGGATCGCGTCGATCGTGCGCGGGACGGTGGCGAGCAGGTGCGAGAGCGGCACCACGCGGCCCTTTCCGTCGGCGTCGACATCGGCATCGCGCGCGACGATCAGCGCCACATCGGCCGGCAACGTGGCGTCGAGCGCACGCGCGAACGGCGCGCGTTCGGCGACGAACACCGCACCCGGCTTCAGCACGCCGAGCGTGTGACGCAGCTTGCCGTAGTCGGTCGACACCAGCGAATACGCAGGCGAGATCGGCGAGTACGGCACGCCGGCCAGCATCGCCGCGAACATCAACTGCAGGTGTTCGAGATCGTTGCCGGACAGCACCGCGAGCGGACGCTCGGCCGACAGCCCGAGATCGACGAGGCCCTGCCCGATCGCGCGGGCGCGTTCGAGCATCTGCGCGTAGGTGATCTCGATCCAGTTCCCGTCGGCGCCGCGCCGCGCGGCCAGCACGCGGTCGGGATGCGCCTGCGCGCCCCGCACGAGGCAGTCGGTGATGCGTGTCGGGTAATCACCGAGCGGCTCGCGGGAGCGCAGGTACCAGGTGCCGTCGTCCGCGCGGCGAATCTCGGCCGCGCCAACGGCGACGGCCGCTGCGCGGTAGCGCACGCCGCTCGTGTCGTTCACCGGCGCGCTGGCGAGCGTCGCATCATTCATCGTCGGCTCGCTCATATGGGGTAGTGCCGCGGCGTGGTCTGCACGGTGATCCAGCGCAGCTCGGTGAATTCGGCGATCGACGCACGGCTGCCGAAGCGGCCGTAGCCGCTCGCCTTCGTGCCGCCGAACGGCATCTGCGCCTCGTCGTGCACGGTCGGGCCGTTGATGTGGCAGATCCCCGATTCGATCCGTCGTGCGACCGCCATCGCGCGCGCGATGTCGCGGCTGAACACACTCGCCGACAAGCCGAACTCGCTGTCGTTCGCGAGCGCGACCGCTTCGTCGTCGTTGTCCGCACGCAGGATCGCAACGACCGGCGCGAACGATTCCTCGCGATACAGGCGCATGTCGCGCGTCACGCCGTCGACGATCGCCGGCTGCATCGTCGCGCCTTCCACGCGGCACCCGAGCGGCAGCTGCGCACCCTGCGCCCGCGCATCCTCGACGAGCGATGCCGCGCGAGCGGCAGCCGTCGCGTCGACCATCGTGCCGAGCGGATGGCCGGCCAGCGGATCGCCCGCGACCAGCGTGCGGGCCTTCGCGGCGAGACGTTCGACGAGTGCATCGGCAATCGGCCGCGCGGCGATCACGCGCTCGGTCGACATGCAGATCTGCCCCTGGTTGAAGAACGCGCCGAACGCGATCGCGTCGACGGCCGCGTCGAGATCGGCATCCTCCAGCACGAGCACGGGCGCCTTGCCGCCGAGTTCGAGCAGCACCGGTTTCAGGTGGGCCGCCGCGTGGCGCGCGATGATACGCCCGACATGCGTCGAGCCGGTGAAGTTGATCCGCTTCACGTGCGGATGCGCGATCAGCCGCTCGACGAGTTCGGGTGCATCGGCCGCCGCATGCGTGATCACGTTGACCACGCCCGCGCCGAGCCCCGCTTCGTCCAGCACCGCGCCGATCAGCGCATGCACGCCCGGGCACGCTTCGGACGCCTTCAGCACGACCGTGTTGCCGCACGCAAGCGGCATCGCCAGCGCTCGCGTGCCGAGGATCACCGGCGCGTTCCACGGCGCGATGCCGAGCACGACGCCGCACGGCACGCGCATCGCGAGCGCGAGATTGCCCGGTACGTCGGACGGAATCACGTCGCCGGCGATCTGCGTCGTCATCGACGCGGCCTCGCGCAGCATGTTCGCCGCGAGCGTCACGTTGAAGCCGATCCAGCCGGGCGTCGCGCCGGTTTCGGCCACGCCGGTCGCGATGAACGCGTCGATGCGCGCGTCCATCAGGTCGGCCGCCTTCAGCAGCCGGCGGCGCCGCTCGGTCGGCGCGAGCGCCGACCACGCCGGAAACGCGCGGTGCGCGGCGTCGATCGCCGCGTCGGCGTCGGCAATGCCGGCCGCCGGCGCGCGCGACGCGAGCGTGCCCGTCGCGGGGTTGAAGCGATCGAAAGTGCGGCCGTCGCGAGCGTTGCACCACTCGCCGCCGATCAGCATTCGTCTGTCGGTCATGTCGTCTCCTGCCTTGCCTGTCTCTTGCGATTACGCCGGCGGGAAGCCGGCGGCTGCGTCCGCGCTTCTATCAGCGCTTGTATGCCTGCAGGCCCGGCTTGATCGTCTTGTCGTCGAGGAACTGCTTCAGACCCTGCTCGCGGCCGCGCTCCGGGTCACGCAGCTGCGCCTGGTCGAGCTTCGCATACAGGTAATCCTCGCACTGTTCCCACGTGAGTTCGCGCGAACGCTTGAAGCCGTGCTTCGCCGCGCGCAGCACGACCGGGTTCTTGTCCATCAGCCGCGCGGCGAGCGCGATCGTCGCTTCACGCAGTTCGGCCAGCGGCACGCTGCTGTTCACGAGGCCCATGTCGGCGGCTTCCACGCCGGTGAACGTGTCGCCGGTCATGATGTAGTGCAGCGCGCGGCGGTGCCCGACCGTGTCGGCCATCGCCTTGCTGACGAGGTTGCCCGGCGGGATGCCCCAGTTGATCTCCGACAACCCGAATACGGCTTCGTCCGCCGCGATCGCGAGGTCGCACGCGACGAGCGGCGAGAAACCGCCGCCGAAGCACCAGCCGTTCACCATCGCGATCGTCGGCTTGTTGTACATCCGCAGGCGGCGCCATTGCCATTCCGATGCGTCGCGGCGCACTTTTTCCTGCAGCGCGTCGGAGCCGCCGTCGATCTCGCGGAAATATTCCTTCAGATCCATGCCGGCCGTCCACGCGGCGCCCGCGCCGGTCAGCACCAGCACCTTCGCTTCATCGTCGAACTCGACCGCGTCGAGCACTTCCAGCATCTCCCGGTTCAGCGTCGGGCTCATTGCGTTGCGCTTCTCAGGACGATTCAGCGTGACCCACGCGATGCCGGCCTCCACCTTCACTTCAACGGTCTGCCAGCGGTTGTCGTACTTGCTCATGTCTGTTCCTGTCGTTCGTTTCCAGTGCGATTCGGTGCGCAGCATCCCTGCTGCGGACGACTTCATTTAATATCAGGCTACCTGATATTGCAAGCGGCACGAGCGCCGGTGTAAACCCGGAGCGGAACGCGGAGACAGCGGCGGGGAAATCAGGGAGCGGTCGGGCGGCCGTCGATGGCGCGGACGAAGCGAACGCGGGCCGGGCGGACCCGCATCGTGAAAATCGGGGAAGCGGTCAGCCGCGCAGGTTGCGCGAGAACAGTTCGAGCGCGCGCTGCACGTGCGCGGCGTCGTCGGCCGAGATGTCACCCAGCATGCGGGCCTCGAGCGGGCGCAGCACGGCTTCACATTCACGCAGCATCGCCGCGCCTTCGTCGGTCAGCGTCAGCAGGATGATGCGGCCGTGCGACGGGTCGGCTTCACGCGTGACGAAGCCGCGGGCGGCCATCACGCTCATCACTTCATTCGCCGATTGCGGCGTGATCCACGAGCGCTCGGCCAGTTGCGCGTTCGACGATGCGCCGCGCGCCTCGAGCACCGACAGCGCCGTGTACTGCGCGAGCGTGATGCCGAGCGGCGCGAGCGCGTCGGTCATGTGGCGGCGCAGCAGCCGGTCGAGACCGCCGATCACGTAGGTCAGGCGCTGCTGCACGCGCGCCTTCGGCTTGTCGCCCGTCGAGCGGGCGGCGGGCTTCGTGGCGTTTTTCGGGTTCGCGGGTTTGGTCGGTGCGGAACTCATGGTGCGGGCGGGATGGAATTGCGGGCCATCTTACCAGCACGTCAGAAGGCGAACGGCGGTTCCAGGCATGCCGGACAGCCGCTGCGCACTCGCGCGCGCGTGGCGGACCGCCGGCCTGGACGCGAAACCCGCTGCTTCAGCAGCATCCCATGAACGGCATCCCGTACGCGATCAGCCGCGCGGCGTCCCCGCGAACCGCGCCGTCGCCATCCCCGCGTGCCGCGTCTGCGCGACGAACACGCCACCCGCATGCGGGTCGTCGACCAGCGCATCGTCACTCGACCCGATGCGCGCGCTCGTCACGTACAGGCGGCCTTCACCGTCGAGCGCCGTGCAGCTCGGCTGCGCGGTCGGTACGGTCACGCGATCCGTCTCGACACCGTCCGGCCCGTAGCGCACCACACGCCGGCCGCCCCACTGTGCGTTCCACAGGCCGCCGTCGCGATCGACGATCGAGCCGTCCGGATCGCCGTCCGCATCGGTCAGCCGCGCGAACGACCGCACGTTCGCGACATCACCGCCCGCACGGTAATCGCACACGAAAATCTCGCGCACCAGCGAATCGCAAAAGTACATCTTCGTGCCGTCCGGCGAGAACCCGATGCTGTTCGCAATCGCGGCCGCAGGCAACGCAAGGCGTTCGAGCGTGAGATCGGCATTGAGCCGATAGAACCCGCCGACCGCTTGCGGCGGCTCGCTGCCTTCGTCCTTCATCCCGAACACGAACGCGCCGGAACCGTCGCAGCGCCCGTCATTCAGCCGCGTCGGCAGTTCAGGCTCGACGTCGACGATCCGAGTAAACGCGCCGCGCCGCAGATCGAAGAACGCGAGATGCGTCGCGAGCCCGACGAGCAGCACGTCCGGGTCGTCGGTCAGCGCGAAGCACGCGAGCCGTTCGGGCATCGCCCACTGCATGAGATCGGAACCGTCCGCGCGGCAGCGCCACAGCTGCGCGCCTTCGATGTCAACCCAGTACAGCGCGTGCGTTCTGTCGCACCACGTCGCGCCTTCGCCGAGCGTGTTGCGGCTGTCGGCCAGCAGCGTCGCCGACGCGCCCGGATGAGTCTGTTGCATGCCGTCTCCCGATATTCGTCGTTTATGCAGGCGGCCGCGCGTGGTCGAAATCAGATCTTCATCGCGCGCCGCTGGTTGCGACGATACTGGTCGAACAGCACCGCGAGCAACAGAATTCCGCCGCGTATCAGATATTGGTAAAACGTCGGCACGTTCAGCAGGCTCATCGCGTCCTGGACGGAGCCCATGATCAGCACGCCGACCAGCACGCCGGAGATCGTCGCGACGCCGCCCGTCAGCGACACGCCGCCGAGCACGCATGCGGAAATCACGCCGAGCTCGAGGCCGACCGACGTCTTCGGGTCGCCGAGGCTCATCCGCGACGCGAGCATCACGCCGGCAAAACCGGTCACGAGCCCCTGCAGCACGAACACGGTGATCTTGATGCGCATCACCGGCAGCCCCGCGAGCAGCGCGGCCTCGCCGTTGCCGCCCACTGCGAGCACGTTCTTGCCGAATACCGTCTTGCGCAGCAGGAAGCCGAACACGACGAAGCCGACGATGTTGCTCCAGATCGGATACGAGATGCCGAGGAACGATCCGCCGCCGAGATCGAAGAAGCGTTCCTCGGAGATCATCACCGCGTCGCCGTTCGACGTGATGAAGGCGAGCCCGCGCACGACTTCCATCATCGCGAGCGTGACGATCAGCGAGTTGATCCGCCAGCGCGCGATCAGCACACCGTTGACGAGCCCGACCGCGCCGCCCGCCAGCACGCCGCCCGCGATGCCGAGCACGACGCTGTGCGTCGCGGTGATCAGCGTCGACGCGACGACGCCCGAGAACGCGACGATCGACGCGACCGACAGGTCGACTTCGCCGAGCGCGAGCACGAACATCATCGTCACCGCGATCGAGCCGATCAGCGTGACCGACAGCAGCAGGCCCTGGATGTTGCGCGGCGTGAGGAAGTCCGGCACGGTCAGCGACAGCGTCGCGAACAGCACGAGAAACACCATCACGATGCCGGAGCGGTTGATCAGCTGCCACACGCCGCCGCGCGCTCGCGCGGGTGCGACGGCGGCATCGGGGGACGGGGAAGTGCGTTGGGGTTGCATTGCCTGGCTCATTTCGTTTGCATCCGGTTGATCGTTGCGGGGCGCTAGCGCGGCAGTGCGAGCTTGATCAGCGCATCGGGCGTCGCCTGCGCCTTCGCGACCTCGCCCGCGATCCGCCCTTCCTTCATCACGATGATCCGGTCCGACACGCCGATCACCTCGGCCAGGTCGCTCGACACGAGGATCACCGTGCGGCCCGCTTCCGCGAGTTCGTAGAACAGGTTGTAGATTTCCGCGCGCGCACCGACGTCGATGCCGCGCGTCGGCTCGTCCATCAGGAACACGTCGATGCGCTCGGCCAGCCAGCGCGCGAGCACGACCTTCTGCTGGTTGCCGCCGGACAGCGCGCCGATCGGCGTGTCGCCGTCGCGGGTCTTGATCGCGAGCCGCTCGATGTAGCGTTGCGCGAGCTCGCGTTCGCGCCGCCCGTCGAGCAGCACCCGCGCCGGGCTGAAATGCCGGCGCGCGCTGATGTTCAGGTTGTCGGCCACCGACGCGATCGCGACGATGCCCTCCTGTTTGCGGTCTTCCGGGCACAGCGCGAGGCCGGCGCGCACCGCGTCGCGCGGGCTGCCGAATGCAACCCGCTTCCCGTTCAGCTCGACGTGCCCCGCACTCGGGCGCGCGGCGCCGTACAGCAGCTTCATCAGCTCCGAGCGGCCCGCGCCGACGAGCCCGAAGAAGCCGACGATCTCGCCGCGCCGCGCGGTGAACGACACGGGTTCGGACAACCCGGGCCCCGCCAGCCCTTTCGCCTCGATCAGCACGTCGCCGGCCGTGCGCGGCCGGTAGCCGTACACGTCCTCGATCGAGCGGCCGACCATGCAGCCGATCAACCGGTCGCGGTCGAGATCGGTCACGGAATCGAACGTGTCGATGCGGCGGCCGTCGCGGAACACCGTCACGCGGTCGCACAGTTCGTACACTTCCTCCATCCGGTGCGTGACGTAGATGATCGCGCGGCCTTCCGCGCGCAGCGCGCGGATGATCCGGAACAGCTGCGTGGTTTCGCGCGCGGACAGCGAACTCGTCGGTTCGTCGAACGCGATCACACGCGCGTCGCGCATCAGCGCCTTGCCGATCTCGATCATCTGGCGCTGGCCGATCGACAGATACTTCACCGGAATACCCGGATCGATGTGCTCGCCGAGCCGCTCCAGCGCATCGAGCGCGCGCGCGGCAAGCGTGCGTTCGTCGACCACGCCGAGCCGGCTCGGCAATTGCCCGAGCATCAGGTTTTCGGCGACCGTCAGCTCGGGCACCAGATGCAGTTCCTGGTAGATGATCGCGATGCCGGCCTCCAGCGCTGCCCGCGTCGACGCGAAGCGCTGCACCGTGCCGTTCAGCGTCAGCGTGCCGGCCTGCGGCTGGTTCACGCCGGAGAGCACCTTCAGCAGCGTCGACTTCCCCGCGCCGTTCTCGCCCATCAGGCCGTGCACTTCGCCCGCGCGCACCGACAGCGACACGGCGTCGAGCGCGCGCACGCCCGGGAACGTCACCGTGATGCCGTCGAGCGCGAGCAGCGGGCCGCCCGGCGGCGACGCGACGGCATCGCCGCCGGTGCCGCCATCATTGCCGGATACGACCGTCATCGTCTGCGTCGTCATCGCGTTCTCGCCTCGTGCCCTTAGATGCCGAGCTCGGCGCGCACGGCCTGCCAGTTCGCACGCGTCATCAGCTTGCCGCTCGTCTGCGTGTCGGCCGGCGGCGTCTTGCCGTCGCGAATCCATTCGACGAGGTTCTGCGTGCTGTCCTTGCCGTGGTTCGTCGAGCTGACGGCGATCGTCCCGTAGAAGCCGGTCGGCTCCTTCTTCTGGAATTCGGCGAACGCCTCGCCCGCGCCGTTGATGCCCACGCCGATCACGTCGGCCGCCGGGATGTGCAGCTGCTCGGTCGCGCGCACCGCGCCGAGCACGGTTTCCTCGTTCAGCGCGTAGACCACCCACTTCTTCACGTTCGGATGGCGCGCGAGCACGGGCGCGGCCGCGCTGAAGCCGCCTTCGTCGTCGGTCGTTTTCTGCGGCGCATCGAAGATGTTCTCCTTGCGGAAACCGTTCGCGAGCAGCGCCTGCGTCGCGCCGTCGGTGCGCAGCTTCGCGGTCGGCAGCTCGTAGTTCGTGATCCGCAGCGCGCCGACTTCCTCAGGCTTCCAGCCGCGCCGCTTCATCTCGTCGGAAATGGCCTGGCCGACCTGGTTGCCGATCTTGGTCGCCGACATCCCGAGGTGCGGCACGTTCGGCAGCGGCTTGCCGGTCGAATCGACGAGCTGGTCGTCGACGGTCACGAACTTCATGTTGTAGCGCTTCGCACGCGCGGCGATCGCCGGGCCGAGGCGCACGTCCGGCGCGCAGATCACGAAGCCCTGCGCGCCCTGCGAACCGAGGTTGTCGATCGCGGCCAGCACCTTCTCGCCGTCGGGCGTGCCGATCTTCACGACCGAGAAATTCTCCTTCTGGCCGAGCGCGGAGGCCGCGTTCTGCTCGTTGATGAACCAGGCCTGCTCGGGCATCTTCACCAGGAAGCCGATCTTCAGCGGCGCGTCGGCGCGCGCGGCGCCCTGCATGCCGAGCGGCGCGATGCAAAGCGCGGCCAGCAGCGCGCGCAAGGTATGTCGGCGAATCGTGCGGTTCATGTCGTGTCTCCTTTGTATCGGCTGATGCCGTGATGTGTGCCGTAATCCATCATTCGTCGCGCGCTTCGTGCGGAAGCGCGCATGTTCAGCGGCCGAACGCGTCGGTCTGCACGCGCCGGCCGAACAGGAAGGCATCGGCGACGAGCCGCAGCGGCCGCACGTCGACGTCGCTTTCGCCACGCGCGATCAGCGCATGGAAGTGCGCATACAGCGCCGGATATTCGCGCTCGGGCCCGACCTCGACCGGCTCG
Organism: Burkholderia sp. Ap-955; assembly: GCF_011753045.1. NCBI lineage: Bacteria > Pseudomonadati > Pseudomonadota > Betaproteobacteria > Burkholderiales > Burkholderiaceae > Burkholderia > Burkholderia sp. Ap-955. The sequence continues at coordinate 15,397 of NZ_VWWH01000027.1, read as the reverse complement.
CCCGCAATCGACAATTGCGCACCGCCGCGGCTGATCGCGAGCACGCCGTCGGCCGTATCGACCGCGATCTCCCATTGCTCGACCGGGCCATGCCGCCAGTCGAATTCCGCGCGCACCGGCACGCCGTCGGTATCCGCGCAATCGAGTTCGGCGGCAATCGGTGTCTGCACGTCGCTCGGCACGATGAGCGTCGCCTCGCGCAGCACCAGTTCGCGCGGCAGGATTCGCGTGACGATCGACAGCGCGTTGATGCCCGGGTCGAACACGCCGAGGCCGCCCGGCTCCCAGATCCATTGCTGCCCCGGATGCCAGCGCCGCACGTCTTCCTTCCAGCGCACCTGCACCGCGCGGATCGCGCGCGTCGCAAGCCACGCGCGGGCCGGCTCCACGGCGCTCGCGCAGCGCGAATGCCAGGTCGCGAACAGCGTGAGGCCGCGCTCGCGTGCGAGCGCTTCCAGTACGGCCACTTCGCCGAGCGTCGCACCCGGCGGCTTTTCGAGCATCACGTGCTTGCCGGCTTCGAGCGCGGCGCGCGCCTGCGCATAGCGCACCTGAGGCGGCGCGCACAGCGACACGGCGTCGAGCTCGCGCTCGGCGGCCAGCAGCGCGCGCAGATCGCGATAGTTGCGCACCCCGGTGACTTCCGCGTGACGGCTCGCGCACGCGGTCAGCCTGAAACCCGGTTCGGCGTCGATCGCCGGCAGATGCTGGTCGCGCGCAATCTTGCCGATGCCGACGACCCCCAGCGAAACCTGATCACTCATCGTGCATGCCTCCTTCGCGAATCGTTCGGTGACCGTTCAGTGCGCCCAGCGCAGCACGAGCGGATCGAGCCGGTGCGCGATCGCGAGCAGTTCCGCGCGCGTGTCCGGATGCAGTTCCGGCATCGGATGCCGCGGCCGCTCGCACGCGATCACGCCGCCTTCGCGCATCAGCGCCTTCGCGGTGAGGATCCCGGACTGGCGGTTCTCGTGGTTGATCAGCGGCAGCCATGCCTGGTAGCGCGCGTAGGCGTCGTTGTGCCTGCCGTCGCGCCACGCTTCGAGGATCGGCCGGATGCCGTCCGGAAACCCGCCGCCCGTCATCGCGCCGGTCGCGCCCGCGTGCAGATCGGCGAGCAGCGTGATCGCCTCCTCGCCGTCCCACGGCCCTTCGATTGCATCGCCGCCGAGCCGGATGAGCTCGCGCAACTTGTTCGCGGCGCCCGGCGTCTCGATCTTGAAGTACGCGACCTGCTCGATCTCGCGTGCCATCCGTGCGAGGAACGGGGCCGACAGCGCGGTGCCGCTCGCGGGCGCGTCCTGGACCATGATCGGGATCGCGATCGCGTCGGACACGCGGGCATAGAACTCGAAGATCCGCGCTTCGGGCACGCGGAACGTCGCGCCGTGATACGGCGGCATCGCCATCACCATCGCCGCGCCGAGCTGCTGCGCACGCAGGCTGCGCGCCGCGCACACCTGGGTGCTGTAATGCGACGTCGTGACGATCACCGGCACGCGGCCCGCGACGTGCTCGAGGATCGTGCGTGTGAGCACGTCGCGTTCGTCGTCGGTGATCGCGAACTGCTCGGAGAAGTTCGCGAGGATGCACAGCCCGTCCGAGCCCGCGTCGATCATGAAATCGACCGCGCGCTTCTGGCTCGCGAGGTCGAGTTCGCCGGTGTCGGTAAACGTCGTCGGAACGACGGGGAAGATGCCGCGATAGCGCGGCGTGCTGCTCGATGTCATGGTTCGCGTCCTGCTTCGGCCTCGGTGACGACCGGCCGTCTTGCGTTTACGGTTTCACGTTGCGCGGGCCCGGAAAGCCCGCAACCGGCTGCCGCGCAGCCGCTCAATGCGAATGGCTCGGCACTTCCGCGCCGCGCGTGCCGACCAGGAAGTCGAGGTCGCACCCCTCGTCGGCCTGCAGCACGTGATCGATGTACAGCCGTGCGTAGCCGCCCTTGCCGAGCTGGCCGGCCACGCCCGGCGCCGCGGTCGGATCGACGTCCGACAGGCGGCGCTGCAGTTCGTCATCCGTAATGTCGAGATGCAGCGTGCCGGCCTCGCAATCGAGCTCGATCCAGTCGCCGTTGCGCACGGCCGCGAGCGGCCCGCCGGCGGCGGCTTCCGGCGCGACGTGCAGCACGACCGTGCCGTACGCGGTGCCGCTCATCCGCGCATCGGAAATCCGCACCATGTCCTTCACGCCCTGGCGCAGCAGCTTCGGCGGCAGCCCCATGTTGCCGACCTCGGCCATCCCCGGATAACCGCGCGGCCCGCAGTTCTTCAGCACCATCACCGAGCTCGCATCGATGTCGAGCGCCTCGTCGTTGATCGTCGCCTTGTAGTGGTCGAGGTTCTCGAACACCACCGCGCGGCCGCGATGCTTGAGCAGCTCGGGGCTCGCCGCCGACGGCTTCAGCACCGCGCCGCGCGGCGCGAGATTGCCGCGCAGGATGCGGATGCCGCCGTCCGCGATCAGCGGCCGGTCGAGCGGGCGGATCACCTCGTCGTCATAGTTCGGCGCTTCGCGTACGTTGTCCCACAGCGACTTGCCGTTCACCGTCAGCGCGTCCGGGTTCGGCAGCAGCCCGCCTTCGCCGAGCCGGCGCAGCACCGCCGGCAGCCCGCCCGCGTAATAGAACTCTTCCATCAGGAAGCGCCCCGACGGCATCAGGTCGACGATCGTCGGCGTGTCGCGGCCGATGCGCATCCAGTCTTCCAGCTCGAGCGGCACGCCGATGCGGCCGGCGATCGCCTTCAGGTGAATCACCGCATTCGTCGAGCCGCCGATCGCCGCATTCGCGCGGATTGCGTTCTCGAACGCCGCCCGCGTGAGGATCTTCGACAGCACGAGCCCTTCGAGCGCCATCTCGACGATGCGGATGCCGGACATGTGCGCGAGCACGTAGCGGCGCGAATCGACGGCCGGAATCGCCGCGTTGTGCGGCAGTGCGACGCCGAGCGCCTCGGCCATGCACGCCATCGTCGACGCGGTGCCCATCGTGTTGCAGGTGCCGGCCGAGCGCGACATCCCGGCTTCGGCCGACAGGAAGTGATGGACATCGATCTCGCCGGCCTTCAGCGCTTCGTGCAGTTGCCACACGGCGGTGCCGGAGCCGATGTTCTTGCCCTCCAGCTTGCCGTTCAGCATCGGGCCGCCGGACACGACGATCGCCGGCACGTCGCAGCTCGCCGCGCCCATCAGCAACGCGGGCGTCGTCTTGTCGCAGCCGGCGAGCAGCACGACCGCGTCGATCGGGTTGCCGCGGATCGCCTCCTCGACGTCCATCGACGCGAGGTTGCGCGTGAGCATCGCCGACGGGCGCAAGTTCGATTCGCCGTTCGAGAACACCGGGAACTCGACCGGGAAGCCGCCCGCCTCGGAGATCCCGCGCTTCACGTGCTCGGCGAGCTTGCGGAAGTGCGCGTTGCACGGCGTCAGTTCGGACCACGTGTTGCAGATGCCGATGATCGGCCGGCCGTCGAACTCGTGATCGGGGATGCCCTGGTTCTTCATCCAGCTCCGGTACATGAAGCCGTTCTTGTCGTTCGTGCCGAACCATTGGGTGGAGCGCAGCCTGGGTTTCGTTGCCGACATCGTCAGTCCTGTGGTGACGGGATACCGGCGCAGTCTAGGCAGAATTTTGATAACTGGCTAATGACGTTTTTGGCGATTACGATATCGATTCCGATATCGATATAAACCCGTACGATGCCCGAAGCCAGCCCGTGGGGAAACCGTGGCCGCCTGAAGACGCGCCAGCTTCTGCTGGTCGTCGCGCTCGCCGACGAAGGCAGCATTCACCGCGCGGCGGCCGCGCTGAACATGACGCAGCCGGCCGCGTCGAAGCTGCTGCGCGAACTCGAGGAATCGATCGGCGCGGTGCTGTTCGAGCGCCTGCCGCGCGGGATGCGGCCGACGCTCTACGGCGACGCGCTGATCCGCCACGCGCGTGCGGCGCTCGGCAGCCTCGACCAGGCGCACGAGGAGCTGGCCGCGCTGAAGGCCGGCCATCTCGGCCATGTGGCGGTGGGGGCGATCACGTCACCGGGCCTGCGGCTCGTACCGCCCGCCGTTGCCGCGGTGAAGGGCACCCACGCGGGCCTGCACGTGTCGGTCGAGATCGACACCAGCAACGTGCTGCTCGAACATCTCGCGCAAGAAAAGATCGACATCGTGCTCGGCCGGCTCTCCGCCGAACACGACAAGCTGCGGCTGCGCTACGAGCCACTGACCGGCGAATCGGTCGCCGCCGTCGTGCGGCCCGGCCATCCGCTGCTCGCGCAGGCGCCGCTGTCGCTCGCGGACGTGCAGCGCGCCGAATGGGTCGTGCCGCCGGCCGGCAGCGTGCTGCGCCACCGCTTCGAACTCGTGTTCCAGCGCGCGAGCCTCGCGCCGCCGGCGAACCTCGTCGAGACGTCCGCGCTGCTGTTCATCACGCAACTGCTCGAACAGAGCGACATGATCGCCGTGCTGGCCGAGGACGTCGCGCGCTACTACGCGCGGCACGGGATCGTCACGCTGCTGCCGCTGGAGATGGATTGCCGGATGGACGATTTCGGGATCATCACGCGCACCGACCGGCTGCATTCGCCGGCCGTCGCGGTGATGGCCGACGCGATCCGCGCGGCTGCGCGGGAGGTGTATGGGGTCGCGCTGTGACGACGGTGCCGGATTCCCGGACGCCCGCGAAGCGTCTTGCCCTTTCGATCGAAATTCTTCCGTTGGGAAGTTCGTAGGGGGTCATCAGAACTGTGCCGTGACCTGAAAGCCAACCGTCACGCGTGCCGTAGGAAACCCGGATGGCTTGTAGATCGGCGTTCCGGCAAACAGGTCGTAACCGTAGGCGCCCAATCGAGTCGCGACACTGCCCTTCACGCCTATCACTGCGCCCGCTAGCTGCGTGCCGACGAGGGTGACGGGCTGCGGGCCCCATACGCGGCCGTAGTCGATGCCCACGTATACCGCCTGCCCGGTTTGGCCGATCGGCGCCTGCAGTTCGTTGCGCCAATAGAAGCCGCGGGAGGCGGCCAGCATCGTCTCCCCGTCGAATCCACGGACGGTGTAACGACTGCCGATCGTCAGATCGTCGATGTAGTACAGCGTGTTGCCCGTGTATTGTCCGTGGAACGTCGTCACGTAGCGGAACGGCTGCTGCGCGATTGCGAACGGCACCGACAGATTCGCATCGAGGACGGCCATCTTGTAACGGTAGGTCGGGCCGCCGTCTGCCGCGAGGCTGTCGTCCTGTGCGCCGAACGCGCCGATACCCTGCCGGTAAGCGAGCGTCCCGTCGAACTGCGCATTGCCGAAATAATGGCGATCGGTCAGGCCGAACTCGACGAACGTGTTGTTGCGGCGCTGCTGCGGAATTTCCGTGTCCTCGATGAAGCTTTGCCCGAACCGGCGCGACAAGCGAAACTGCGCACCGAACACGTCGTTCTGGCTACGCGACAGCACGCGGTTCAGCTTGAAATCGACTGTCTTTGAATTGCCGCTCGCGATGAACGTCTGATTCACGCCAGCGATTTGCTGGTAGTACGTGTTGGTGTACGCCGATAGTGTGGCGGTCCAATAGCCCCACGGGATCGAGTAGAAGCCGTTCCAGCCATGCGAGCCGAGTCGCTTGTCGCCGAATTCCAGATCCTGGCTCACGCCAATGTTGAAGATATCGTTCAGGCCAAGGGGATTGTCGATACCGAGCGACAAGTTGCCCTGAAGGCGGCCCGTCGCGCGCGTGCCCGAGTTGTCGATCGAAGCGACGACCGTCCAGGGTTTAGTGCGCTTTACGTCGAGCACCACGTCGCTTTCGCCGGGAACGTTGGCGGGGACGATCTGCATCGATACGTCCTGGCTCGATACGCGCTTCATCTGTTCGAGGCCTTGTTCGAGGTCGCGCAGGTTCAGCAGTTCGCCGTCGCGGGTCGGGAAGGCGGTTTTCCACGTGCCGCGGAGCTTCTCGTCGGCAAAATGCACATGGCGGATTACGCCAGGGATCAGTGAAAACTTGAGGGTGCCAGTCGACAGATCCTGTTCGGGCAGCAGCACGCGCGTCGTCACATAACCGCGCGCCAGGATCGCTTGCGACAAGCCTTTGACGAGCAAATCGAGACCCTGTTTGCCAACGCACTCGCCCGCGTAGTGCCCAAGCCATTCACGCGCGAATGCGAAACGATCCATCGGCAATGCCGATGCGCCTTGCGATTTCAGGGAAGCAGGCAGCGCATCGGGTACTTCGAGTACGAAACGCTCGATCCGAAAGCAAGGCGTTTCAGAAGGCAGCGTTGGATACTCAGCACTTCGCACCACTTCCGATCGCACCCCGGGCGCGGAGACTACCCGTTCACGCTCTCGTGCCTCTTCCTGCTGTCGGGTTTGTTGGTCGTTGCCCGGAACGATGAGACGGGGAGCTTCTTGCGCCGACACTGCCATTGGTATCAGCCATGCGACCGACAGCAGGACGGCCGGGGTACGGATTGTCATAGATGTGGTGTTGTTAGTTCGATCTTATGGCTTGGGTGCAAGGTGTCCCGGAATCCAAACCCATTCGGTGCCGCTCCATTTCCAGAAGCCCATAACCCAGATCGTGCTCGACCAAGAGGGCAATACGGGTTCCATTTCCGGCTTTGGCGGGGGGCGCGGTGGCGCATCCGGTGGTACGGTCTCGCACGCTGCGAAAAGCGCCAGCATCGCGAGCGGCAGGCCCCTCAACACCGACCTAACTCTCATATCAACCCGCTCCTTGAGCGCGCCCGCAAAAAATGTTTGGCCCATTTTTTGTCCATAGTAATTGAGCGCATCCGTTCAATTAGGCTCGTTACGCTTTCCCATTGCCGGCCACCATGGGTTCGAGATCAATATCCATCGAATCTCGGCTCTTCCTTTTTCGGATTTTAGAAGGTCAATTGGCCTTCTTTTCTTTAACGCCGGCACCTTGTAATCCAGCCATGTGACGGACTCTTCCTTCAGACACCCCCAAATAGCAACTGCTAGATCTGAATCTGAAACAAGACGAGACAACTCTCTCGTTACATCGTTGTCGATCCATTCCGTTCTCATGAACTCTACAAATCCATCCCATCCTTTCGGAATATCTTCCATGTCAATTCTTACCCAATGATTTAAATGAAATCAAATTGACCCCACTTCGGTTCTGTGCAGATGGCGCCAAGATAGCTTGATAGCCTTGATCTCTCGCCCAATTGCTAATAGCTTGCGTCGCGTCATAAGCAGCGCCCCCGTGACTCGACTGAGTGATCTGGTCCAACGTCACCCCTAAAGCTTGGCGAGCAGTTGGATCGGTCAAATCAAGTACGTTGTTCACTACAAAATCTTTGGTTACCAGCACTTTGCCATTGAGAGGCACATAACTAGCCACTTCCGCATAGGCGGTTTGTTGCGAGGTGCCGGCATAAACAGCGCACAAGGGTCTTCCGAGATTTGTCGGAAGTCACCCCTTCAACCAGAGCGTACGCTCCGTTACACCCAAGGCTGCACGAGCCCTTCGGTCTGCAACGCCCGCTGGATCGCCGGGCGCGCGAGCACCCGCTGCAGATAGCCGCCGAGTACCGGACGCTGCCGCGCCGGCTCGGCAAAGCCGCGCGTCCAGCGGCACAGCATCAGCGCATACGGATCGAGCACCGTGTAGTGCGCACCGAGCAGCCAGGGGCCGCCGCTCGTCTCCAACTGGCGGTCGAGCTGATCCAGCAGCGCCGCGATTTTCGCCTCCGCGTGTGCCTTCACCTGCGCGGCGCCCGCCGCGTTGCCCACATCGACCCAGCGCTCCGGATAGAAATACGCGATCAGTGTCGTCTGGAGCGTGTTGGTGAGCCACATCAGCCATTTATAGAACTGCGCGCGCTCCGGCGTGCCGAGTTCAGGGGCAAGTCGCTGCTCGGGATGCGTATCGGCGAGATGCAGGCAAATGGCGGCGGCTTCGTACAGCACCAGGTCGCCGTCGATCAGCACCGGGATGAGCCCGTTCGGATTGAGCGCGAGGTAGTCCGGCGACTTGTGCTGGTCGTGCGTGCGGTCGACGAATTCGAGTTCGAACGGCTTGCCGATTTCTTCCAGCACGATGTGCGGCGCCATGCTGGCATTGCTGGGGTAGTAGAAGAGCTTCATCGTCGATTTCACTCAGGCGGGTGTCGGCGTCACGCGGCGGCGAACTCGATCACCGGTTCGCAGCGGATCGGGAAGTTGACCGAGTTCGCGATATAGCACTTCGCGTGCGCATCATGATGCAGATGTGCTGCCCGCTCGCGATCGTCGCCGGCCCGGATCGTCACGTGCGGGCGCAGCACGATTTCCGTAAAGCGGCCTTCATCGGCACCGTCGAGCATCGTGCCTTCCGCGTTGTCGACATAGGCAAGCACGCGAATACCCGCTTCCGAGCACAGATGCAGGTACCAGAGCTTGTGGCATGCCGATGCCGACGCCAGCAGCAGGTCTTCCGGATTCCAGCGCGCGGCATCGCCGCGAAACGCCGGGTCCGACGAACCGGGAATATCCGGCTTGGAACCGGCGCGGATCAGATGATCCCGCCCGTACTCGCGATACCCCGACGTGCCGGTGCCGCGATTGCCCGTCCACTCTATTGCGACGCGATACTTGTGTTCGCCAGATGCCATCTCGCTCTCCATTGATGTGGGTTGCTTCGGCCGGGCCGGATGTCGTTTGACGAAGCCCGCCTGCGATCACCATTTTGGCACCGGATGTCCGTTTGGTATACCATTATTCCAAATTGACGGAACAAGCAGGCATGGAAGCCAAACTCGATTCCACGGCGGACGCGGTCGCCGCCTCGTTGCGGGACATGATCATCAACGGCGAGTTCGAAGCCGGCGAGCGGCTCGTCGAGCGCGACCTGGCCGACCGGTTCGGCATCAGCCGGATTCCAATGCGCGAGGCAATCCAGCGCCTGGAGCGCGAAGGCTTGCTGGACATCTTCAGGAATCGCGGCGCCGTCGTGCGCATGCTGAGTGCATCGGACGTGCAGGAAATCTACGATCTGCGCGCGCTGCTCGAAGGCGACGCGATCTACCGGAGCGTGAAGCGGCTCGACGACGAGACGCTCGCGCGCGCCGAGCTCGTCCATCGTTTACTTGGCGATGCGGCCGTCCCGCGCCGGCAGGGCGAACTGAACCGCGAATTCCACGCGCTGCTGTATTCATGCTGCGGCAACGCTCGGCAGTTGAAGACGATCGCGGAGCTGCGTAGCCAGGTCGAACGGTACGAGCGCCTGCAGGCCACGCTGCTCGCCGATACGCCGTCGTTCCAGGTCGAGCACGAGGAGATCCTGCAGGCCTGCCGCGAACGCAATGCGCGTGCGGCTCGGTCGATGACGGTCGCGCATCTGGAATCGGCCAGAAGCATCGTGATGCAGCTCGTCGAAGGCGGGTGAGGACGGCGGTGCGTTTGTCGATTGCCGCTTGCCGCTTGCCGCTTGCCGCTTGCCGCTTGCCGCTTGCCGCTTGCCGCTTGCCGTTTGCCGCTTGCCGTTTGCCGTTTGCTAAGGCGGGCGCCACCCGATGCCGGGTCGCAACGATCACGACAGCGACCTCAACCTACTCGCCGCCGCCACGCATCAAACCGACGGCGTCGCGCCCCCGCCCGCCACACGACCAGTCGTACCCCTCACCACCAGCCTCGGCAGCGACGCGGTCCGCACGCGCGATGCCGCGTCGCTGTGACCACCCGCCTCGCGCAGCGCATTGAGCAGTTCGACCGCGAGCCCGGCGGCCTCGGCGGTCGGGATCGCAACGGTCGTCAGCGTGGGCCGCGTGTCGCTGGCCAGATGAATGTCGGTGATCCCGACGATCGACAGGTCATCGGGCACACGCCGGCCGCGATCGGCCGCCGCATGCATCGCGCCGATCGCCGGCAGGTCGTTGGTCGCGACCAGCGCGGTCAACCGCGGATGCGCATCGAGCAACCACCCCGCCGCGCGCACGCCGCCTTCGATCGAATCAGGCTCGGCCGCGACGATCGACGCATCGAGCCCCGCTTCGCGCATCACGTCGACGAAGCCGTCGTAGCGCGCCGCCTGCACGCCGCTCGCCGACCCGCCGACGATCACGCCGATGTGCTCATGGCCCAATTCGAGCAGATGCCGCGTCGCGATCCGCCCCGCCTCGCGGAAATCGATTGCCACGCACGGCAACCCGTCGGGCGGCGCCTCCGGCCGCTCCCACAGACACAGCACGACCGGCACGCCGCGCGCCGCCACGTCGAGCAGATCCGGCAGATGCAGGTTCGCATTGGTCACGAGAATCCCTTCGGAGATCGTGCCAGCAATCTGGTCGAGATACGCACGCCCTTGCAACGGATCTTCGTTCGTATTGCAGACGATCAGGAACTGCCCGTTGCGCCGCACCGCACGCTCGACCGCCAGCGCGAACTCCGGATAGAACGGGTTCGCGATGCTCGACACCATCAGCGCGACCGTCGGCGCGCGCCCTTCCGCCAGCGCCCGCGCGGCGAGATGCGGCCGATACCCGAGCGCCGCCACGGCCTCCAGCACCCGCGCACGTGTCGCCTCGCCCACCCGGCCGCGGTCGCGCAGCACGTTCGACACGGTCGCGGCCGTCACGCCGGCGCGGCGCGCCACTTCATCCAGGGTTGCCATCGCTTGCTCACTATATGAGACGTCTATCCAGTATTTGCTTCGCTCACCGAAGCGGCGCACTATCGCCCCACACCCTGCCGCCCGACCGACGGGCGCGACTCGGCCGCGATCGCATCGCCTCTTTTTTTGATCGCGATGATTAAGCGCTTAATCAACGATTTAAGCGCATTAGAACATGGAGCGGAGACAATGGCGAGCATCTCGATGCGGCGCGTGCAGAAAGCCTATGGCGATCACGCGCCGGTCATTCGCGACGTCGATCTGGAGATCGGCGCGCACGAGTTCTGCGTGTTCCTCGGGCCGTCCGGATGCGGCAAGTCGACGTTGCTGCGGATGATCGCCGGGCTCGAGGATCTGAGCGCGGGCGAGCTGTCGATCGACGGCCGCCGTGTCGACGACGTGCCGGCCGCCGAACGCGGCGTCGCGATGGTGTTCCAGAGCTACGCGCTGTTTCCGCACATGACGGTCTACGAGAACATGGCGTTCGGGCTGAAGCTCGCCCGCGTGCCGAAGGCCGAGATCGACCGGAAGGTGCGCGACGCCGCGCGCATCCTGCAGCTCGACACGCTGCTCGATCGCAAGCCGAAGGCGCTGTCGGGCGGGCAACGGCAGCGCGTCGCGATCGGCCGCGCGATCGTGCGCGAGCCCGGCGTGTTCCTGTTCGACGAACCGCTGTCGAATCTCGACGCGGCGCTGCGCGGCCAGACCCGCGTCGAGATCGCGAAACTGCACCGGCAGTTCGAGCGCGCGAGCGTCGTCTATGTGACGCACGACCAGACCGAGGCGATGACGCTCGCCGACAAGATCGTGCTGTTGCACGCTGGCGCCGACACCGCGCAACACGGCAGCATCGCGCAGGTCGGCGCGCCGCTCGACCTCTATCACCACCCTGCCAGCCGCTTCGTCGCGGGCTTCATCGGCTCGCCGCGGATGAATTTCCTGCCGGCCGCCGTGACCGCGTGCGACGCGCAGCGCACGAGCGTCACGCTCGTGCCGTCCGGCGAAACCTTCACGCTGCCGCGCGACGGCTCGGCGCTGAACGCCGGCGCCGCCGTGACGCTCGGCATCCGCCCCGAACACCTGACGCTCGGCGCCGCGCTCGACGCGACGACGCTCGCGCGCGACGTCGTGCTCGTCGAACGCCTCGGCGAGCAGACCTACGTGCACCTCGACCCGCCCGGCGGCGCGCCGCTGATCGCGAAGGTGCCCGGCGACGCGCAGGTGCGCACCGGCGAACGCGTGCACGTGCACGCGCCGGCCGCGGCCTGCCACCTGTTCACCGAAGACGGCCGCGCGGTACCCACGCGCGCCGATATCCCCGTCCATCACTACGCTTAAAGGATCGGCATGCGCCTCGGAGTCTGCTACTACCCGGAACACTGGCCGGAATCGATGTGGGCGGATGACGCCCGCCGGATGAAAGCGCTCGGCATTGAGCAGGTGCGGATCGCCGAATTCGCGTGGAGCCGCATGGAGCCGTCGCCCGGCGAATACGACTGGGGCTGGCTCGACCGCGCGGTCGACGTGCTCGGCGCGGCCGGCCTCGAAATCGTGATGTGCACGCCCACCGCCACGCCGCCGAAATGGCTGGTCGACCTCCATCCCGACATCCTCGCGATCGGCGCGGACGGCCAGCCGCGCAAGTTCGGCTCGCGCCGCCACTACGATTTCTCGTCGCCGACCTATCTCGAAGCATCGCGCCAGATCTGCACCGCGGTCGCCGAACGCTACGGCCGCCACCCGGCCGTGCGCTACTGGCAGACCGACAACGAGCTCGGGTGCCACCAGACCGTCGTCAGCTACTCGCCGGCCGCGCTCGTGCGCTTCCGGGCGTGGCTGAAGGCGCGCTACGGCACGATCGACGCGCTGAACCGCGCGTGGGGCACCGTGTTCTGGAGCATGGAGTATCGCCATTTCGACGAAGTCGACGCGCCCGTCGGCACCGTGACCGAAGCCCATCCGTCGCATCGCCTCGACTACCGGCGCTTCGCGTCCGACGAGCTCGCGCGCTATCACCGGATGCAGGTCGACGTGATCCGCGCGCATTCGCCGGGCCGCCCGGTTGCGCACAACTTCATGCAGCTGTTCACCGAGTTCGATCACTACGAAGTCGCGCGCGACCTCGACATCGCGACCTGGGACAGCTATCCGCTCGGCGCACTCGAGGAGCAATGGTTCGCACCCGACGTGAAAGCGCGCTGGCTGCGCACCGGCCATCCCGACTTCGCGTCGTTCAATCACGACCTCTATCGCGGCATGTCGAAGCTGCCGTTCTGGGTGATGGAGCAGCAGCCCGGGCCTGTGAACTGGGCGCACTGGAACCCCGCGCCGCTGCCGGGCATGGTGCGGCTGTGGAGCTGGGAAGCGTTCGCGCACGGCGCCGGCTGCGTGTCCTACTTCCGCTGGCGGCAAGCGCCGTTCGCGCAGGAACAGATGCATGCGGGCCTGAACACACCCGACAACCGGCTCGACGAAGGCGGCCGCGAAGCGCAGCGCGTCGCACAGGAGATCGCCGCCGTGCTCGACGCCGATGCCGACGCGAACGGCGCGGTACGCGCCCCCGTTGCGCTGGTGTTCGACTACGAGGCGAAGTGGCTGTTCGAAGTGCAGCCGCAGGGCGCCGATTTCCACTACCCGCGCTTCGCGTTCGAGTACTACTCGGCGTTGCGCTCGCTCGGCCTCGACGTCGACATCGTTTCCGCGCATGCGCCGCTCGACGGCTACCGGCTCGTCGTCGTGCCGCCGCTGCCGATCGTGCCGGACGATTTCGCGTCGCGGCTCGCCGCATCGGGCGCGCACGCGGTGTTCGGGCCGCGCACCGGCTCGAAGACCGCCGACCTGCAGATTCCGCCGGCGCTGCCGCCCGGCCCGCTCGCGTCGATCCTGCCGATACGCGTGTGGCGCGTCGAATCGCTGCGGCCGAACGCGACCGAGCGGATCGACGGCACGCTGCGCGACGGCGCGGCGTTCACCGGCGATGCGCGTCACTGGCGCGACCTCGTCGAGCTGAACGGCGACGACGCACGCAACGTCGTGCGTGCACGCTTCGCCGACGGTCACCCGGCCTGCGTGTCACACGGCACGCTGCACTACTGGGCCGCGCTGTTCGACGACGCGACCACCGCCCGGCTGCTCGCCGACGTCGCGGCCGAGGCCGGCCTCGCGCCCGCGCCGCTCGGCGACGGCGTACGCGTGAGCCGGCGCGGCGGCCTGACCTACGTTTTCAACTATGGCGACGCGCCGCACACGATCGACACGGTGCCGCCGTCCGCGTTCGTGCTCGGCACGGCGCAAGTCGGGCCGCAAGACGTGGCCGTGTATCGAAGCCGTTCGTAGCAACCGCCACCGGCGCCACGACGCGCCGGTCACGCACAACGACACCCAGGACTGGAGACACGTATGACCCATCGCCCCCTTCGCACCGCCGCCCGGCTCGCCACGGCCGCCGCTGTCGCATTGGCATCGCTCGGCATGACGGCGCCCGCCGATGCCGGCACGCTGACCATCAACATCGCGTTCAAGGGCGCCAGCCAGCGCGCGGTCTGGCAGTCGACGATCGAAGCGTTCCACAAGGCCCATCCCGACATCGACGTGAAGCCGACCTTCGTCGACGAGGAAGCGTACAAGGTGCAGCTCCCCGCATGGCTCACGACCGTCGCACCGGACGTCGTGAACTGGCACGCCGGCGAACGGATGGCGTACTACGCGAAGCGCGGGCTGTTCGAGGACCTGAGCGGCGACTGGACGAAGAACGGCTGGGGCACGATGTACGCATCGACGCGCGACGCATCGTCGTACAACGGCAAGCAATACGCCGCGCCGACCGTCTACTACTCGTGGGGGCTGTTCTACCGCAAGGACCTGTTCCACAAGGTCGGCATCGCCGACGAGCCGAAGACGTGGGACCAGTTTCTCGACGCGTGCAAGAAGCTGAAAGCGGCCGGCATCACGCCGATCGCGATCGGCGGCCGCGATGCGTGGACCCTCGCCGGCTGGTTCGACTATCTCGACCTGCGCCTGAACGGCAACGTGTTCCACCAGCAGCTGATGGCCGGCGACGTGCCGTACACCGACCCGCGCGTGAAGAAGGTCTACACGACGTGGAAATCGCTGATCGATGCGGGCTACTTCATCGACAACGCGCTGTCCTACGATCTCGACGGCGCGCAGCCGTTCCTGTTCCAGGGCAAGGCCGCGATGATGCTGATGGGCACCTTCATCGCGGCGGGCTTTCCGCCGAACGTGAAGCAGGAAATGGGCTACTACCGCTTCCCGATCATCGACCCGAAGGTGCCGACCGCCGAGGACGGCCCGGTCGAATCGCTGCACATCCCGACGAAGGCGAAGAACAAGGCCGACGCGCACACGTTCCTCGCGTTCGTCGAAACGCCCGAGATGGGCGCGAAGCTCGCGGAGGGGCTCGGCTCGCTGTCGGCCAACAGCAAGTCGCCGGAACCGGCCGATCCGATCTCGCGCATCGGCTTCCGGATCCTTGCCGACACGAAGGGCGGCGTCGCGCAGTTCTACGACCGCGACATGACGAAGGAAATGGCCGACGAGGGGATGAAGGGCATGCAGCAGTTCCTCGCGAATCCCGCGCAGCTCGATACGGTGCTCGCGCAACTCGAACAGACCCGCAAGCGGATCTACAAGAAGTGACCGCGTGACCCAACCGGCGGCCCCGTGCCGCCGTGCCCGTTCAGGAGGCTTGCCGTGTCCAGTCCGATCACGTCCACCCCGCCCGCCGGCGCGGGCGCCGCGCCGCCGCCGCGCGGCGCATCC